>JANXVQ010000354.1 GCA_025351545.1 Spirosoma sp. | reverse complement strand
CAAAAAGATCCAGACAAAATTGGTCGTAATAACGATGTTTCGTAATAACGATAACCTGTTTCTGGCTCGGGACCGGTTCCTCTCGTGCTGAATTGTGCTGATTATCTTTCGGCAGTAAGTGCGTTGTAAAGTAATCTTTATCTGCCTGAGTCAGCGAAATAAGTTCCTGTTGTTTTGGTCTGATGCTGACAGATTTGTTTTCGTAATCAACCTGAAAAAACTCATCCAGGGAGCCTTCATTTTCTAAGCCGTAATCTTTCGCCACCTGTTTTATAGCCGCATGACGCAAAGGCTGATCAAAGAAAATACGCAACTCTTTTCGCCTGATCAGACTCGACAAAACCTGTACCTGATGCTCACATAATTTGTCTTTGGAAGCGCTACATTCACAGGATAACTGCAACGATTGCCCGGTCTGTTTAACAACGACCCTAGGAAAATAAATGACGCGGGATGAACTGGTAAATGAACCCTGATTAACAGCAATGGCCTGAGGTTGAATATCGGCATACCCATCTAATGATGAAACTAGTCCCCCGCTGTGTTTAGCTAATAAGCTGTCTGTCAGGGTAGAAATAGTAATTGATTCCAGTATGTAGTCGTAGCGCACATCGAGGGTATTTGTGCTGTCAGGGCGGACGGGCATTGTGTGGTTATTAAGCAGAATCAGGTTAAGCCTGTGATGTCAGATTCTTAAATCTGACATTTTAGATGACGGTTTGCCGTTGCGTTTCTCAAAACCTATTGACACGAGGTTTCTCAAAACCTCAATGTCGGTTATTAGTAACCGACACCACCGATATACTTGCTATAAACATATGACGGCAACTGCCGACCTACTCATCGGGGTCAAATTGTGCCAACGTCTAATAGAGATTGTCTGTTGGAAAGAGCCGCGTATTACAACATAACCTCCGCCATTGGTTCATTAATAGCCGCTTGCTTATTCCGATAGTGGATTGTTCGCTGCCCAATTATAAGAATACCCAAACCGCTGAATGCGCAGATTGTCATGACGCCAACCATCGGAATGGCGGTGTGATTGTGCAATATGCTAACCGCCCCGGATATAAGTGCGCCAAAACCCATCCGGAAACTCCCCATTAAAGCCGCTGCGCTACCCGCATGCCGACTGAACGGAGCCAGTGACAAGGCTGTCGAGTTTGGGCCGGTTGTTCCCTGTCCACACATGAATAAAAACAACATGCCAATCAGGCCGTAGAGTCCATACCAGCCTGCCCAGGTTCCAAAAACCATGAGCAGGCCAACAACACACTGGTAAAGTAGCGTTGCATAAATGATTTGTTCGCTGGTAAATCGTTTCAGGAAAAAACGATTCAGTTGTGTTGGCGCAATCAAGGCAATGGCCAGAAAGGCGAAAATCCAGCCGTATTCCTGTGCACTGACGTTATACAGGTTCATGAACACATCAGAAGAACCCGCCAGATACGCGAAGGGAGCCGCCGTAGCAATACCGCCAACTACCGCATACGTTAAGAATTGAGGTTGTTTCAACACCGTAAGAAAGCTGCTCAGTACAGCTTTCGGGCGTAGCGATAAGGAGGCATCGGGTTGTTTACCATCGGGCAGAACAAAGTAGATAGCCACCAGAATCAGAACTGTTATAATCGCCAGAATAACGAAAATAGAATGCCAGCCAAAAGCAACGGTTGCGTAACCGCCAACAGTTGGGGCAATCATGGGCGAAACGGCCAGAACCAATGTAAGTAACGAAAAAACCTGCGCGATCTCCGTTACCGGAAACAGGTCACGCACTAGCGCCTGAGCCGCTACCAAACCAACACATCCGCCTAATGCTTGCAGGAGCCGCATCGAAATCAGAGTCTCTATCGACGTGCTGAACGCGCAACCTACCGAAGCCAGAATGTAAAGAACCAAGCCTGCATAAAGCGGCAACTTTCGCCCAAACCGATCCAGCAAAGGGCCGTAGAGAAGCTGGCCAACGGAAATGCCGATTAAATAAGCCGTTAAGGATAACTGTACCTGCGAAATTGACGTATGCAGGTCTTTGGCAATGGCCGGAAATCCCGGCAAATACATGTCAATGGAAAAGGGGCTTACTGTTGTTAAGGTCCCTAGAATCAGAATAATAACAAAATGCTGTCGGCGAGTCATACACTCAATAAAGTGGTACGTACTTATACAGACGCACTACAGAAAACTATTGTTCCCAAAGTGCGTCTGTATGTTTATCGTTCACTTGCCTTTCCAGGTGTTATTACGTTCATCGGCATCCATAAAAATGCCACCCGCCAAATCCACTGTTTTCACCTTCTTTTTAATGGATAAATTGATCGTTGCCTGCTTTTGATTAGCCAGCCAGAGATTGGGTGTCTGGTGGAAGATTTCCGTGGTGCCATCCGTAAACGTCAAAATAACGTCCATTGGGGCCACGTAACCACCGATATTCTGAATCGTAACAGCGCACTTTGTTGGCGACGTTTCTACTTTCTGAATGGCAAAGTCAATGTAGTTATTGCTGAAAAACCAGTTGTTCCAGAACCAGTTCAGGTCTTTCCCCGATGCGTTACTAAAGCTGTAAAACATATCCCAGGGCGTAGGATGTTTGCCGTGCCAGCGGTCCATGAATTCATGCAGACTTTTCTTGAATTCAGCTTCTCCCAATAATTCTCTAAGGGCCAAATAACCAAGAGCAGCTTTTCCATATTCATTATTGCCCATAGCGGCTCCGCTCAACACATTGGCGGGCGTAATGATGGGTAAATCCTGCTCTGCCGACGGGTCTTTAATCCAGCCGTTGACCCGAAACATTTTGAAGTTTTTAGCTGCCTGATCATTGCCTAAATCAGCCTGGCTTATCACGTATTCAAAGGCCGTTGCCCATCCTTCATCCATGAATCCGTAGCGCGTTTCGTTGATGCCCATGTAAAATGGAAACCATGTATGGGCAATTTCGTGCTCAGCGACAAAGCGGGAAAAAGTCAAATCCGACGTTGTTCCGTCATTCACCATCATGGGATATTCCATGTCGGCAAATCCCTGAACGATAGTTGTTTTTGAATAGGGATACGGCACGCCGGGCAGGTTGTTCGAAAACCAGTTGAGCGCGTGCCGCCCGAAGCCAACCATCTGATGGAAATCCTTGGCTGTATCCAGAAAGGCCGCCTGTACGCTGGCCCGGCGATTCGTCTTCTTGTCAACCACTACACTCGATGCATCCCAGACGTAATGATTGCTGATGCACAAGGCAAGGTCGGGAACGTTATTTGCCGTCCATTTCCAGGTATTGACGGGTTGTTGTGTCGTTACTGTTTTGGTCAATAAATCGGCCAGCGTTGCCACGTGAATAAGTGAATCGGTTTGTAGTGATTCGCTCAGTCGTTTGGCATAGGTCGGTTGCAGAACGTCGGCGGCATTTTGTAAATCGCCGGTTGACCAAACGATGTAATCTTTCGGCACATTTACCGTGAGTGTGTAATCATTAAAGTCGT
>JANXVQ010000350.1 GCA_025351545.1 Spirosoma sp. | reverse complement strand
GATTTTGGTCCGAAGCTCTCGGAAATTGGTTCTAAATTGCCTAAAGAGGGCCAGTATCTGGCTATTCTGCACCCCGATGCAGGTATAAGTTTTGGCTTTGAAGGCTGGGTTGTGAAGTTCAAAGATGGTAGCTCCATGACGGGCATCGTGTCCAGCAAAACCGAGACAGACCTGCAAATGAAGTTCCCCGGTGGGGTGGTGCAGAATTACAAAATGGCCGACGTCGTTTCGATGAAACATATTGATTCATCTATGATGCCATCTGGTTTGCAGGAAGCCATGAGTACGCAGGAATTAGTAGACTTAGTGGATTATCTGGCTAGCCTTAAAAAGAAATAATAACCTTCAACCACCATGCAACGACGCAATTTTGTAAAATCAACAGTTGGACTAGCGGGTGCCGCCGTTTCAGGCGAATCAGTAGCTAATAACTGGCATGCGCAGCCTGATTCTCTGGCTAAAAATACCTTCAAGCTGAAATATGCCCCGCACTTTGGCATGTTTGAAAACAGCGCGGGCAAAGACCTTATCGACCAGCTTAAGTTTATGGCCGACATGGGTTTTACGGCTATGGAAGACAATGGTATGATGGGACGAGACCCGGCCTTGCAAACCAAACTAGGGGAAGAAATGGCCCGATTAGGCATTACAATGGGCGTTTTTGTACTCGATAAAGGGGGGAATTCTCAAAATACTCTCGCTGCTGGCAAACCAGAATACATAGAAGTATTTTTAAATGGCTGCCGGAAAGCCGTGGAAACCGCTAAACGCGCTAATACCAAATTGACGACGGTGGTGCCGGGCGATTTTGAACGCAACCTGCCCATTGGCATTCAGACTGGACATGTTATTGATGCTTTACGCAGGGGATCTGATATTCTGGCCGCAGGTGGGGTAACAATGGTACTCGAACCGTTGAGCGATTCGCCAAACCTGTTCCTGCGAACATCAGACCAGACCTACGAAATTTGTCGGGCGGTCAATAATCCATCGTGCAAGATTCTGTTTGACATTTACCACATGCAGAAGAACGAAGGGCACATTATTCCGCATATTAACTGGTGCTGGAGCGAAATTGGTTATTTTCAGATTGGCGATAATCCCGGTCGTAACGAACCGACTACCGGCGAAATCAATTACAAGAATGTGTTTAAGCACGTTTACCAGAAGCAAAAGGCTGAGAATAAAGACTTTATTTTTGGTATGGAACACGGCAAATCGCAAAAAGGGAAAGAAGGCGAAGTTGCCCTTATAAAAGCCTACGTCGAATCTGACAGCTTTACCGTGTAGAGACAAATCAAGTGAAAAAGTAAATGGGTAATCAGGCGTCGTATAGACTAACCTGGTTACCCATTTCTAGTATTATTCTAATGTCTTTCCTGGAGAACAACAACCGAGTTCTCTTCACCTGAAATACCGCTGGCTACGTATTTATCAGCCGCCCAGTCGTTAGTCCATGTCGTGCCATCCAAAATGTAGCGGTATTGGTACTCGCCACCAACTGGCAGTTCAACAGTCGTTTTGTACGAACCATCTTTCTGCTTTTTCAAAACTTGGGTAGTCGTATCCCAGCTATTGAATTCACCGGCCAGAGCGACCGTTTTTGCACCATTAACGGCTTCTGCCGTCAACTCAAACGTTACTTTTGCAAGAGGCTTGCTTTTTAGAAATTGTTTGGCGACTGCCATATCAGTTCACTGTTTGGTTTTCAGTGCAAAATTATAGTACAAAAAGGGTAAGATCATAACTGTCAGTAGCTTATAGGGTAATATTCTTTTGATAGTACTAATTAATATATTCTGATTTATACTTGATCGTCTAAAAAACGTCCTATTTTGTTTAAAGCGCTTCACAGATAGATTACTTGCTGGTTTACAATGTATTTAGTTATACTAAGGCGTTCTGTGCAAGGACCACTTACAAGATGGTAAGGTAAGTTTATGCCCGTTATGAATCGGCATAAACTTACCAAAGATCAGCCCAGTTTTCATGCTATCTGACAAAAATATACTCGCCTGTACCAAAGGGATTCAAGACCAATTGGGTAGCATTAATCGAAACCACTGGCATCTGCTTCCCATTCATCGATGACATACATAAAGCCATAATTCGTACATTATTTCCTTCTATTTTGTAACCCCCGCTACCACAACCCAGAAAACTGTAGTCAGCAGGTTTTGTATTTTCATAAAACTCGTTGAACTTACCGTCATAATCGAAGGTAACAAATACACCTTTGTCGGAGGGCACATTAACAGTCGTACACGTTGAAGTGCCTGGTTTACAATAGGTGCTTAACCGCCAGGTACCCATGAGTGCGTTGGCCGGTGCTACATTATCTGATTTTGAGCAGGCCACAACGCTTAGTAAGTACAGAAATAGTAACGTGTGTTTCATTGGTTAATCATATTGATGGTTGTTTAATAAGACCCGCAAACACAGCTAACAGTTGTAACGAAATCTACCAATCAAGGATTAAATCACGGCTTGCCGAGCTGGGTAGCTTCGGTACTCGCGTGTCCAGTGCCAGGCACCCTGAAAGGCAATCAGACAGAAAACAGCGTATTCAACACCAACCAGTTTTACCCCTTTGGTAAAATACATATAGGTGCTGATAACATCGATGAGCAACCAGATCCACCAGCACTCCAGTTTTTTATGAATCATCATAAACGTGCCAATGATACTCATCACCGTTGTGAATGAGTCCAGGTAAGGGAAAGCACTTGGTTGGCTGAACAATACCGGGAACCAGATGTGCAGATTCTGAGCAAATGCGCCCATAATACCCGTGGCTACCAGCCCCGCAAGCAGAACCATAACTAAAGGTCTACCTATCAATCTGGTAATGCGAAGCTCGTTATGTTGATCGGCTTCCTGCGCTTTTGGATGAGTCCATCGCCACCAGCCTTGCAGATTTGTAATGAAAAAGAATACCTGCAAAAACATATCGGGGTAAAGCTGAATCTGAAAGAATAAAAAGAAAAACAGCAACACACTAGCCGCACCGATGGGCCAGCTCCAGACATTGGCACGAGCGGCAAGCCAAGTCGCGACGGCACCGGATAAAGCCCCGAAAAATTCCAGGTAGCTCATCGGGTAATCCCACAGCGTAAAGAAAATCGTATGGATGTTAAAAAAGTTGGGCATAAATAAAAATAATCGATGGGGGTTCTCTACGTTTGCTTGTGCGAAAGTACGGATTAACCGCATTTACCTGAACTCCTAACTATGCAACGTATTGCCATGCTCGGTGGTGGCTTCATTGGCCGCTTCTATGCTGAATCTATTCACGGCCAACGCAGCCGCGATAAAGTCGTAGCTATTTACGCCCGTCGGGAAGAAACCGCCCAAAAATTCGCCAATGATTATGGCTGTGATTTTTCATCAACTGACATGGAAGAAGTCATTGCCCATCCCGATGTGGACATGGTTTGCATCGCCCTGCCCAATAACATTCACGAGATAGCGGTTAATCTGTGCGCTAAACACAAGAAATCGGTGGTTTGTACGAAGCCGCTCGGGCGTACTGCTGAAGAAGCATTGAGAATGATGAAAACGGTTGAAGAAGCAGGCATTTTTGCGGGCTATCTTGAAGATTTGTGTTATACGCCCAAGTTTCTGAAATCGTTGGAGAGCGTCAAAAGTGGTGCATTAGGCCGGATTCTTTGGGCAAAATCACGCGAAACACACCCCGGTCCACACTCCGACTGGTTCTGGGATAAAGAACAGGCCGGTGGCGGGTGTATGCTCGATTTAGGTTGTCATTGCGTCGAAATCGCCCGAAATTTCATTGGTAAAGATGTTAAGCCGGTTGAAGTGATGTGCTGGGCTGCCACGCAGGTAAAACCTATCGAAGCCGAAGACCATGCCATTGCTTTGGTAAAGTACGAAAACGGCGCCATTGGGCAGTTTGAAGTAAGTTGGACTTTTCGTGGCGGCATGGACCTCCGCGACGAAGTAATGGGAACCGAAGGCACCATCTGGATCAATAACTTCCTGCGGACGGGTTTCGAAATGTTCACGACAGGCAAAGGTGTGGATTATGTGGCCGAAAAAGCTGAATCCAACACCGGCTGGTTATTTCCCGTTGGCGACGAGGTAAATGATTTGGGCTACAATCACATGTTTACCGACATGTTCAAATCGCAGGAGGAAGGCCGTAACCCTGCCGAAACCTTTTACGATGGTTACGTCGTGAATGCGGTGCTTGATGCGGCCTATAAATCTGCCGAGACGAAACAATGGGAAAAGGTAATTCTTCCCGTTTGGCGTGGTCAGGAGGGGCTTAAACCAGAATCCACCCTCGTCGAGTACGACGCTGACCATTATCTTATCAAGCAGGAAATGACCCACGACGGCCGTAACAAGCTGATTTTGAAAGAGAAAGCCAGTGGAAAAATAATTGAGCAGGATATAGTATGAGAAGGGGCGTGGGCCTATGGCTCACGCTCATTAACATCCGTTCTTACTTAAACAGATATCCCAAATCCATTTCCATACCCGTAACGGAGTCTTTCATCATACCGCTCACCCAAGTTTGAATAGAACGATCTGGTAACAGTGTTTGTAAGATTCGAGTGGTAGGAATTATTAGCCAGACAGCTTGGACACCCGCCGGGAAATATTGCTTGTATGCCTTATCCGTAAGATCAGTAAGCGCCTGTTTAGGGGATAGTATCTCGACAGCGACAATGGGTGGCTGGTTATAATAAATGACGTCGTTTAGCCAGTCGATAGGTAGGTTCTGATAAATGGCTACGTCCGGCTTGCACTTGCCTGTTGATAGTTCTAGCTCCAGTTCTGGTAGAATATCATAGGTATCTTCGTAACGGTCAAGGGCAACGCTCAGACGATGAATTAACTTTGAATGATTCAATGACATGATATCCTCTGAGTGGTACTCTTCAAAGAACTCTACCGGATTTGTCTCCATAGCGAACAGAGTTTTTCTCAAAGATAATTAAAAAGGTAAAGCTGAAGCAGTTGTTCGCTAAAGTGGGCACAAAACAACCGAACGAGCAACAATCACAAGTTACTATTGGCGATAGTCAGCCAATTTTGTTTCTTGCACCCCGAAATTCATCTGTATATACATACCCCATGTGGTTAGACTCTAAAAAGATTGTTGTTGTTGGTGGAACGACTGGCATGGGTTTATCGGCTGCGCTGGCATTTGTACGTGAAGGTGCTCAGGTGGTGGTGGTTGGGCGTAATCCCGAAAGTTGTAATGAGGCTGAAAAACAATTGGATGGCAACGGACTGGCTATGTCCGGTGATGCGTCTGATCCGCAAACGGCGCCTAAAGCTATTGCCCTTTGTCAACAAATCTTCGGGGGTTTCGATGGCTTATTTCACGTAGCCGGTGGCAGCGGACGACGCTTCGGCGATGGCCCTCTCCATGAACTGACACTCGATGGATGGAATTATACAGCTAACCTAAATCTAACCTCGTTAATGTTGTCGAATCAGGCGGCTATACGGGCGTTTCGGGAACAGGGTGGCGGGGGTACTATTCTCAATATGGGTTCTGTACTTGGCTCAAGGCCTTCGCCAGTATATTTTGCCACGCATGCTTATGCGGCTATGAAATCGGCAGTAATTGGCTTCACAAAGTCTGTTGCAGCTTATTATGCCAACGATAATATTCGGGTAAATGTATTGGCTCCGGCTTTAGTCGAAACACCAATGGCCCAGCGCGCTACAAAGGATGATGCGATTATTGCCTTCGCCAAAACAAAGCAACCGCTCGATGGCGGACGCGTTGGCCAACCTGATGACCTGGATGGAGCCGCTGTTTATTTCATGTCCGATTATTCGGCCTTCACTACTGGTCAAGTGCTAACGGTAGATGGTGGCTGGAGTGTGAGCGAGGGACAAATCTGATCAGGCAAATGAACGCAATTGGTATTGACCTCGGCGGTACTTGGATTAAGGGCGTGCTAATGGATATTGACACGGGCGAAATCGTCAAGCAACTTTATCACCCAACACTCGGCGAAAAAGATTGGAAACAGGCTGTCTCTGAAACTGTTGCTGATTTGCGCAAGCTATCTCTGGGGTTGGTGAAAGCCGTTGGCCTTTCTGCACCCGGTTTGCCGAACGAAACCAATCAATATATCGCTTTTATGCCCGGTCGCCTGGGTGGTCTTGAGGGATTTAATTGGGGAGATTTTCTGAACGATACTGTTCACATTGTCAACGATGCGCATGCCGCCCTGTTGGCCGAAAGTAGGTTTGGCATTGCCAAAGATTGCCGTAATGTGGTGATGTTAACGCTCGGTACAGGCGTTGGCGGGGGCATTCTGATTGATGGACGCTTGTATCAGGGCAACTTTCAAAAAGCTGGCCATGTCGGTCATATTGTGGTCGATGCTGAGGCTGACCAGGATGTGACAGGTATGCCGGGGAGTCTGGAAAATGCGATTGGTAATGCCACGATTGAAAAACGTTCGCTAGGCAAATTCACATCGACTTATGAACTACTCGAAGCCTACAAAAAGGGCGATTACTTTGCGCAGTGGATTTGGCTATCGTCGGTACGGAAACTGGCCGTAGGAATCAGTTCATTGATTAATTGTTTTTCGCCGGATTTAATCGTGCTGGGCGGTGGGATAACGCAAGCCGAAGATGATTTGCTGTTGCCACTTGCCGAGTTCATGAACCTGTACGAATGGCGGCCCGGTGGTCAGGCAACGCCCATCAAAATTGCCCAATTTGGCGACATGGCCGGAGCCATTGGAGCTGCAAGTTTTGCGATTCAACGATCAATAGGTTGATTTAGTAACTATGATTCAGCAATACATTCAAAAATGCCGTCAGATTCTC
>JANXVQ010000273.1 GCA_025351545.1 Spirosoma sp. | reverse complement strand
ACAGCCTCATAGGTTAATGTTCCTGACTTAGAAACGATACCGATGGTGCCTTTTTTGAAAATAAAGCCAGGCATAATACCCACTTTACACACCTCTGCGGTCATAACGCCGGGACAGTTGGGACCGATCAACCGTACGTCTTTGCCGTCCAGGTAGTTTTTCACAGCTACCATGTCTGCCGTCGGGATACCTTCGGTGATACAAATGATAACTTTAATGTCAGCTTCGGCTGCCTCCATAATGGCATCAGCGGCAAAAGCTGGTGGCACAAAAATAATGGAAACATTGGCTCCGGCTTGGTCAACAGCCTGCTGAACGGTGTTGAATACGGGCCGGTCAAGGTGAGTCTGGCCACCTTTGCCAGGCGTTACGCCCCCAACAACGTTGGTGCCGTAGTCGATCATCTGCTGGGCATGAAAACTGCCTTCCGTGCCAGTAAAGCCCTGGACGATAACTTTGGAGTCTTTGTTAACTAAAACACTCATGACGGTTTGTAAATCGTTGGCGATACGGTTAATTATATACAAAACTGACCGACGAAAGAAGAGAGTTTACCTAAATAGTCACCTTTCTTTTTCTGTTCGTCTGGTAGTCTTGCTTCTTTTAAAAAGTTGGGCAAAAATAGCCGAAACTTCGTAGATTACGTGATGATTTTTTCGCATATCCTTTCCGGCTCCATTCTGGCCGGGGCGGGCGTTGGGGTGTTCTGGCACTTTTTTGGACGCATTTCCCTGTTCAACCGGCTTCTGTGGGGTTTTTTTCTCTCAACCACTTCGGTGGCTGCCCTGATTGGCGTTCTTCAATTTGCAGGCAATGAGTCGCTCGAACCGCTTCACCGTTCTATAATTGTACTATCTGATACTCTGGGTGTTGTGTGCGTTGTTACGGCGGTCTACGCGCTGCTGAACCAGCGAACTCTCTCGCTGGTTTCCTTTATTGCAACAGTAATTTTTGGCTTATTTCTATTTATTATGCTGCTGCTGCCCGATGTGCGCGTTTTCACCCCAATAGTGCCATCAATGGGTATTTTGATACTGATGTTACTGGCAGTTTTCTCACTTCTTCAACGGAACAGACGAGGTCTCTGGGTGGTGCTGGCCGCAATGATGATGGGATTGGCGACGAAAGCAGATTCGTTTAACAGTCTCATTGACCCGACCGATTTCTATCATTACGCTACCACACTGGCCTTGTGGTTTTTCGGCAAAGCTTCGGATTGGCGTGTTGGGATGAAATAAAGAAGCAATTCTCATCCATCCAGACCTAAGAAAAAGTTAGCGATCCGGATAACCAATTCCTTCATTAACTGGTTATCCAATCACTTTTTTTTTCACTTGTTAATTACGCAACGAACGTGAATTTATTGGAATTAACCCACGATCCAGTCGAAGCGGCCAGGGCTGCCCGCTTAGTCTACGTGAGTGATACAATGCCGGGCATTAGCCGCCAACGTAACCAGGATCGTTTCAGCTATGTCGATCAGCGCGGCAACGAAGTTGATGATCCCGAGACACTAGCCCGCATTCGCAGTATGATTCTGCCACCCGCATGGGAAAATGTCTGGATTAGCCCCAGGGTGAACAGTCACTTGCAGGCAACGGGCATTGATACGAAAAACCGAAAACAATATCGTTACCATGCGAAATGGAATTCGATTCGGAGTCAAACGAAATTCTTTCGAATGGTCGCATTCGGCGAAGCTCTTCCTCTGCTTCGGGCGCGGTTAGCCAAAGACCTGAAAACCCGCGAACTATCCCGGGAGAAAGTAATTGCCGTTGCCTTAGGGGTAATGGAACAAACGCTGATTCGAGTAGGAAATGCGGCCTATGAGAAAGAATATGGTTCGTATGGCCTGACGACGTTGAAAGACCGGCACGTAAAACTGGAAGGCAGTGAGATGCGGTTTAGTTTTAAAGGTAAAAAGAGAATTTACCACGACATTACGCTTTACGACCGGCAATTGTCTCGTTTGGTGAAAGCATGCCGCGATATTCCCGGTAAAGAATTGTTCCAATATTTCGATGCAAACGGGAACCGTTACCCCATTGATTCGGGTATGGTGAATGGTTATCTGCATGAGACAATGGGTGAGGATTTTTCGGCGAAGGATTTCCGCACCTGGGCCGGAACAGTAAACGCTTTACGACTTCTGGCTGAACTGGAACCCTGCGAAACGGAGAAAGAATCGAAAAAAAATGTGAATACAGTTCTAGACGAAGTATCTCATAAGTTGGGTAATACCCGCACAGTTTGCCGGAAACACTACGTGCATCCTCAGATTCTGGAAGCCTATAAGTGTCAGGATTTAAACCCGTATATTAAGCAAAAAGCCCGCTTTCGACAAAGTAGTCCAAACGGGCTTGATGGTATTGAGAAATTACTGCTGAAATTTCTGAAAGATCAGGTAAAGACGACTATTAAATCAGCGAAGTGATTTACTTTTTCCAGTCTCCGGTGCATAAGCCTTACGAATTTTAATACCTCTGTTTGAGGCCCATTCTTCAGCTTTTGCCGTGGCAATGGAGATGGCCCGCTGCTCCTCGGTTCCGTCGGAAAGTAGGGCGTTGGCAATATCAATGGCTTTGTTCCGAACTGGAGCCATAAAATTCGTCAACGAAACGGGGTAGTCTTTTTTTGTCCAGGGCATACCAATTTATCAGTAAACAGTTATCAATAAATAGTCAGTCGAATAACCCTGTTTATTGATAACTGTTTGCCGATACTTACCTACGGACCCAGTTCACGGGTAATGGTGCTGCTTAGCCGTAATAGTTCAATTTCGGCGGCTTTGGCATTGTATTCGGCTTCGATCAGGCGAGTTTGAGCATCGATAGCGTTACTTTGCACATCCCGAAATTCAACGAAGGTGGAGTTCCCAATCCGGTAG
>JANXVQ010000194.1 GCA_025351545.1 Spirosoma sp. | reverse complement strand
CCGTCCAACTGGCTCCGCAAAAAGGCTATGGCGAAGTGAGTTGGAAAGCGCCAATTAAACGCAATGCGTTTGAAGTTCCTATCAAAGAAAAAGTAGATCTGCTTTTATCGGTGAACAGCGCAGCCCTGCAAAATGGAGCCAACTATGTTAACTCCGTGATGTTCATGGTCAACGAACAGAAGTATTTTGCCTCGACCGACGGTACGTATGCCGATCAGGATATTCATCGAATCTGGCCCAACTTCACGGTTACAGCCATTGACCCAAAAACGGGCAAGTTTGAAACCCGAAACACCCTGAGCTCACCGATGGGCATGGGCTACGAATATCTGCAGGCAAACCCATCCGACAAAGTAACGGGCATTACGACCCGCTACAACAAGGGATACGACATGCTTGAGGATGTAACTGCAGCCGCAAAACAGGCACGCGCCAAACACTTGGCGAAATCGGTAGAAGCGGGCAAATATGATCTTGTACTCGACCCTTCGCACCTCTGGCTCACCATTCACGAATCCGTTGGACACCCGCTCGAACTTGACCGGGTGCTGGGTTACGAAGCCAACTTTGCCGGGACTAGTTTTGCTACGCTTGATAAGTGGCAGTCGAAAAACTTCAACTACGGAAGCAAGCAAGTAAATCTTGTAGCCGATAAAACACAGGTTGGGTCGCTGGGCGCTGTTGGCTATGATGACGAGGGCGTGCAAACCAAGAAGTGGGATTTGGTAAAGGATGGTATTCTGGTAAACTATCAGGCCATTCGTGATCAGGTTCACATCATTGGTGAGAAAGAGTCGCAGGGTTGCTGCTACGCGGATAGCTGGAATTCCGTTCAGTTTCAGCGAATGGCCAATGTATCGTTGGCGGCTGGCAAAACGCCATTGTCGGTACAGGAGATGATTAAGGATGTAAAAAAGGGCATTTACATTATTGGCGACGGGTCGTTTTCCATTGATCAGCAACGCTATAACTTTCAGTTTGGCGGGCAATTGTTCTACGAAATCAAGAACGGTGAAATCGTTGGTATGCTGAAAGATGTAGCCTATCAGTCGAATACACAGGAATTCTGGAACTCATGCGTACAGGTTTGCGATGATCGCGACTATCGACTCGGCGGCTCGTTCTTCGATGGCAAAGGTCAGCCCTCTCAATCGAGTGCTGTTTCGCACGGCAGCAGCACAGCCCGTTTCAACGGGGTTAACGTGATCAATACCGCCCGTAAAATTTAGATTAGTAGTATGGGCGGATTGAACGGGGCTTCCCGCGCGATCCGCCCATACTAGCAACAAGACCAACGATTTAATCAAAAATGGCCATCATACTTACTGAAGCAGAAGCGAAAACATTGCTCACCAAAGTTCTCAGTTATTCCAAAGCCGATGAATGCGAGGTCAATCTTATGGGTGAAGAGCGGGGAAATCTTCGTTATGCCCGTAATGAAGTCTCAACCAGTGGTTCGTTAATTACTAAAAACCTGGTTGTGCAGTCGGCATTTGGCAAAAAAGTTGGTGTAGCGACTATTGACGAGTTCGACGATGCCTCGCTTGAAAAGGTAGTGCGCCGGGCTGAAGAACTGGCCCAACTAGCGCCCGAAAACCCCGAATATGTTGGTATTCTGGGTCCTCAGAACTATTTAAAATCAAATGGCTTCTTTGATTCGACGGCCAAAGTTACCCCCGATACACGGGCCGATGTAGTCGCCAAAAGTTTGAAATTATCACGTGATCAGAATGTAGCGGGTGCCGGTTTTTTGCAGGACAATTATGGATATTCGGCCATGATGAACTCCAAAGGCCTGTTTGCCTATTACCCAAGCACCAGCGTTAACTTTTCGCTGACTGTCCGGACTAACGATGGTAAAGGCTCGGGTTATGTGGCACGGGGTTACAGCGATTTTAATAAACTGGATACAGAAGCGGCCACCCGAATTGCTCTTCAAAAAGCTAAAGGATCAGCAGAAGCACGAGCTATCGAGCCGGGCAAATACACGGTCATTCTGGAACCAACGGCGGCTGTGGTTCTCCTCGAAAATATCTTCTTTAATATGGACGCCCGGTCAGCCGATGAGGGTCGCTCCTATTTCAGCAAGACTGGCGGCAAGTCCCGTTTGGGCGACAAAATCGTTGATGAACGCGTCACAATTTATTCCGATCCAACCAATGCCGAGCTACCGGCGTCGCCCTGGTCGGGTGATGGACGGCCGCAGGAAAAAACGATGTGGATTGAGAAAGGTGTAGTCAAAAACCTGTCATATTCTCGCTACTGGGCTCAGAAGCAAGGCAAAAAAGCCATTCCTGATCCCAATAACATGATTATGGAAGGTGGTTCGGCTTCGCTGGAAGATATGATTAAAAGTACCCAGCGTGGCATATTAGTCACAAAACTCTGGTACATACGGGAAGTTGACCCGCAAACCATTTTGCTTACGGGCCTCACCCGCGACGGAACATTTTATATTGAGAACGGCAAGATTAAGCATCCGGTCAAGAATTTCCGTTTCAACGAAAGCCCAATTATCATGCTGAACAACCTTGAATCATTAGGCAAACCTGAGCGTGTCGTCAGCACAGAAACAAACCAGAATTACCTGATTCCACCCTTAAAAATTCGGGAGTTTACCTTCACGAGTTTATCCGATGCGGTGTAACAGAAACGCAGGCCGAAATGTTCTTTACATATAACGAAGACAGCTTTGACTATGGCAACAACAGAACTAAAGCATGAAATCATTGAAATCGTTGATAAACTTCCAAATGAAGTGTTAAGTGATTTGTTGGTTTATCTACGGCAAATTGAAAAATCGAACACTGCCAACATTCAGATTACCAGCAATTTTCGAAAAATTCTGACAGAAGATCGCGAGTTACTCCGTAAGTTGGCGCAATGATTGAACTCGCCGAGGTACTAGCTATTCATCAGGTGCTGATTGACGAGTTTGGTGGCTCTTCTGGCATTCGGGACCAAGGCTTATTGCAGTCCGCTATCGAACGTCCTTTTGCAGGAGTTGGCGAAACGTTATTTTACCCAACTCCTGAAGAGAAAGCAGGGGCTATTTTGGAAAGCGTGATCAAAAATCACCCGTTCGTAGATGGTAACAAACGCACCGGCTATGTGCTCATGCGTTTGTTACTGATGCAGTCAGGAAATGACCTATTGGCAACACAGGATGAGAAGTATGATTTTGTCATTCAGGTTGCTTCCGGTCAGCTTGATTTTGACCGGATTGTAGTTTGGATAAGAGCGAGAATTCTTTGGTTCCACCCTTGAAGATTCGGGAGTTTACTTTCACGAGTTTATCCGATGCGGTGTAACTAAGTAAATGATGGTTAGTGCATTTACTTAGCTTAACGTACATAATATGAAGCAAAACGACCATCCCGATTTTGTTGGAATCGACCAGTTAAAGCAAAAACAAGCCTGGCAATTAGATCAATTTGAAAAGTGGGCAACTCAGTCCAGTTGGATGGAATTTCACGCTAATCATTATGACTGGTGGATGTTTCCATATGATGAACCCAGCTCACAAGGCTTTCGCTGGACGGTTTATGAAGCAGAAGTGCTGGCATTGAAGCAAGATCCTGATTTCGTCAAAAACTACCTCCGGGGGGTCGAGTTACTACTTTTATCATGGGGCTGGCAACTACAGGAGCAACGTTTGGTGGAACAGCCGGGTATAAATCAGGAGTGGGCCGATTGGCCAATCCGGCTTTATAAATGCAGTCGTTCATTGAAACTGTTTGGTTATCAGACTGAGTTTGGGTCAGCAAAAAAATATGCTCAGTCTCTCCTTGAAGAAGGAATCAGCTTCAAATACAATGGGCGAGATCTAGCTACTCTGTACCAATAACAGCTGACTTTATTTTGCCTGAATATTATTAAAATAGTAACCTTCAGGCAAAATCAGTTGCTAAAAGACCAGATTGATTGACCAGTTGAACCGTAAATGATTATTATTACCGAAGCCACCGAACACGACTTACCCATTATTCGTAACATTGCTTACCAGACTTGGCCCATTACATTTGGGGAGATTCTGTCGTCCTCGCAAATTAGCTATATGCTGGACATGATGTATAGTCTTGATGCGCTTAAAACCCAGATCAAGGCTAAAAATCACGTTTTTCTGCTGGCTCAAGACGCAGAGAATAAGGAATATCTCGGTTATATATCCTACGAATTTGATTACGCAG
>JANXVQ010000153.1 GCA_025351545.1 Spirosoma sp. | reverse complement strand
TGCTGACAGTGTTTCGAAAGCAAATCTGGTAACGCGGACAAAGTCACTCTGGCGATATGAGGAACTGTTGCCCGTTATTCAGCCCGAGAATCAAATTACGTTAGGAGAGGGTTTTACGCCCCTGTTAACGCTCCCCCGATTGGCTGATAGATATGGCTTTAGTCGCCTTACACTAAAAGATGAAGGACTCAATCCGACGGGATCGTTCAAAGCAAGAGGGCTGTGCATGGCCATATCGAAAGCGAAAGAAAATGGTGAACAGGCCTGTATCATCCCAACGGCCGGTAATGCTGGTGTGGCTATGGCTGCCTATTGCGCCAGAGCCGGTTTAGAAGCGGTCGTGGTGATGCCGCGCCACACGCCCGATGCGTTTAAGGAAGAGTGTATTGGTTATAATGCTACCCTTATTCTGGTAGATGGTCTGATCAATGACTGTGCGGCCAAAGTACACGAATTGAACCAACACGGCGCCTACTTCGACGTGTCGACGCTGAAGGAACCGTATCGACTGGAGGGTAAAAAAACGATGGGCTACGAGATCACTGAGCAGTTGGACTGGCAGTTGCCGGATGTAATTATGTACCCAACCGGTGGCGGAACGGGGTTGATCGGAATATGGAAAGCGTTTCACGAAATGAAAACGCTGGGGTGGTTGGCTAAGGATCAACGACTTCCGCGCATGGTAGCGGTGCAGGCTGAAAATTGTGCGCCAGTTGTCGATACCTATCTGGGAAAACAGATTAACAGCAAGCAGTACGTTGGGAAACCTACGCTCGCTAATGGATTGGCGGTGCCGCGGCCCATTGGTGAGCCATTGATGCTGAGCGTATTACGCGAATCAGGCGGGACCGCCATTGCGGTTTCGGAAGATGATATGTTGCAGGGAGTTAGTGAACTCTGCCGATATGAAGGCATTTTTGCCGCCCCCGAAGGTGGCGCTATCTGGGCAGCCACAAAAAAGCTACTACATCAGGGCTGGCTCCAGCCAGATGAACACATCGTATTGCTTAATACGGGTTCTGGTCAGAAATATTTAGACAATATAAAAGGCAAATGGCAACGGTAATCAGTTGCCTGTATTCGGTTTACGCTCCGTCTAAACTCACACCTACCCGTTGCCCCTGGCGGCTTTTATAGCCTTGAATAGGGGAGTAGCTTTGCGTTTGTTTGCCGTAATAACCCGTGCCGTCGTAAGTACGTAAATTCGGATCTTGCCTGCACGAATCGGTGCAGGTGCCGCCGTGTTCGTTACCGCAATTTTCGCAAAGGGTAATGTGATTGTTGCAGACCGGACTGGCGCAGTTGATCATCCGGCTGGTGGGTGTGCCGCAGCGGTAACAAACGGATACCGTAACCGGATTTACCTGATTGACGGGAACCGTTACGCGGTTATCGAACACATAGCATTCGCCATCAAAATCTTCGCCACCAGCTTCCAGACCGTATCTGATAATGCCGCCGTGAAGCTGGTAAACATTCTCAAATCCCTGTGAAAGCAGGTAAGCTGATGCTTTTTCGCACTTGATGCCGCCCGTGCAGTAGGTGATTATTTTTTTGTCGCGAAGGTGCTCGATCTCGTGAATGTGATCGGGGAGTTCGCGCAGGTTTTCCATGTCGAACGTAATGGCACCTTTGAATTTGCCAACCTCGTGTTCATAATTCGACCGCATATCGACCAGCACCACATCGGGATCATTTTTAAGCTGGCGGAAATCTTCCGGTTCGAGGTGAATACCCGTTTGTCGGAGCGGATCGACCGGAAACTCGGAGTGTACAATTTCTGCTTTCACCCGAACATGCAATTTTTGAAACGTATGGCCGTCGGTTTCATCTATCTTAAACGCAACACCGGCAAAACGCGGATCGGCCCCAAGAGCAGTCATGTAGGCTTCGCAATCGGCGGTTAACCCGGATACCGTACCGTTCAATCCTTCGGGAGCCACAATAATACGCCCCAGCAAGTTCAAACGAAGGCATAGCAAATGGTGTGCTTCCCGATATTTCTCAGGATTTTCGATGGGCGAATAGATATAGTATAGAAGAACGCGGTACGGTTTCATTGTCAAAAGTGAAAGAACAAAAGGCAGGGCCACACTAGTAGCACAACGTGAAAAAAGCGAAAAAGCGGTACTCAATTATTTTCCGTGACAAAATTAAACCCAATTTGCCAAAGTTCGTTCCATAAATGGTCGGAGATAAGCGTGGAGAAGGGTTTATCAGCCTTCCCGTTATCGTCCATCTTCTTTTACCCTTCTTTATGCATATTGCGATTACAGGAAATATTGGGGCTGGCAAAACAACGCTGGCCGAACAGTTAGCCGGG
>JANXVQ010000144.1 GCA_025351545.1 Spirosoma sp. | reverse complement strand
GCGCGTGTATTGGGACGACGAAAAAGAGCCATCCATTGAAGTGCCCGTTGGTGATTTTTTTGGTATGGGCTGGGGCGAATATGCGCCACTGAACTCGATGCCGGTCAGCGTCAATCCGGGTAGTGCGTTCAACTGTTACTGGCAAATGCCTTTCCGCAAACGGCGCCGGATTACCATGCAGAATATCAATGACAAAGATGCCATGAGTCTGTATTATCAGATTGATTACACGCTGACGGATGTTCCCGACGATATCGCCTATTTCCATGCGCAGTTCCGACGGACAAACCCGAATACCTACAAAAAAGACCTGATGTTGTTAGAAGGCGTGAAGGGCAAAGGCCAGTATGTTGGTACATTTCTGGCTTGGGGCGTCAATAACAACGGCTGGTGGGGCGAAGGAGAAATCAAGTTCTTTATGGATGGTGACACCGACTTTCCAACCATTGCAGGCACCGGCACCGAAGACTATTTCTGTGGGTCATACAACTTCGACAGGAATGGTCAATACACGCCTTTTTCAACGCCCTATGTTGGTCTACATCAGGTAACCAAGCCCGATGGGACGTATAAATCGCAGCAACGGTTTGGCATGTATCGCTGGCACATTATGGACCCGATTCGTTTTGAGAAAGATTTACGCGTTACGATTCAGGATTTAGGCTGGCGGAGTGGTGGGCGTTATTTACCCCAAATGTCTGACGTAGCCAGCACCGTATTCTGGTATCAAGCCGAACCCCACGTACCGTTCCC
Organism: Spirosoma sp.; assembly: GCA_025351545.1. Lineage (GTDB taxonomy): Bacteria > Bacteroidota > Bacteroidia > Cytophagales > Spirosomataceae > Spirosoma. Next base: position 4,214 of record JANXVQ010000144.1, on the reverse strand, counting down.
TAAATTTCCCAGCAAAGATGAGTTAGAAGTAAATTAGTCATTTTTCTTTTGTTAAAAAGCAAAATGACTAATTTATATTTGGAATAAAAAATTATATCAAAATAAACTAGAAGCGTTTTCGTATCGAAAACGCTTTTTTAGGTTAATTCTCCGTACTTTCACAACACTCTATCTACTAAGGCATTACATTTTGTTTTACTTTTATTTTATCCTGGATAAATACAAAAACTATACTCATGCCATCACAACTAACTCGCCGGGACTGGCTTCGCGCCAGCGGCCTCCTGACTGCTGGTCTCGGATTGAGCCGGTTCACTCCTGCAAAGGCTGCCCTGCCTAACGCACCCTTTGTTTCGGGCTTCACAAATGAGTTTGCCTTTACAGACGATCCATTCGCGAATCTGTCCAAATTAAAAGTACGGCTGTTAGCGAATGAAAATCCACTCGGTATCGCACAAAGCGCTAAAGATGCCATCATGAAGGCAGCCGAGATTGGGAATCGTTATGCCTGGACGGAGTTCGGCCCGTTGAAAAAGCTGATTAGTGAGAAAGAAGGTGTAATGCCAAAAAACATCCTGATGTCGCCGGGTTCGTCTGACATCCTGCTGGCTGCCGCCGAACATTTCGCCAAAGGAGGAGGCACCATTCTAACGTGCCGCCCCACCTATGATGATCTGCTCGAAAAAACGACCAGGTTCGGCGCAACGATAAAGCCAATTCCATTAACAAAGGACTTCAAATTCGATTTACCTGCGCTAAAAGCGGCTATCACGCCCGATGTAAAACTGGTTTATATCGTAAATCCAAACAACCCAACGGGTACGATTCTTTCTCCTGCCGAACTCGAAGCATTCTGCCGGGAAGTTGCCCCTAAAGTTCCGGTATTCCTCGACGAAGCCTACATTGATTTCCTGACACCTGCTGATCGGCCAATGCTTGGCAAATTGGTGGCAGAAGGGTTGAATATCATTCAGGCCCGGACATTCTCTAAAATTCATGGCTTTGCCGGTTTACGCTTAGGCTACGCAATGGCTCAGCCCGATATGCTAAAAACACTGCATCAATACATTGGTGCTGAGAGTAATGTAAGTATCACAACGCTGATGGGCGGCACGGCCAGCTATCAGGATACAGCCTGGCAGAACCATTGCCGTGAGGAAAATGCAAAAGCGCGGGAGTACACTTCCAAAGCCTTGATGAACCTGGGTTACGAGGTTATTCCATCGTACACGAACTTCATTATGTTCCCTATCCGTATGAAAACGGCGGCCTTTAGTAACCAGATGTTCGGGCAGGGCATTGGCATCCAAACCCGTGACGTTAACGGACAACCCTATTGCCGGGTTAGCATGGGGACAATGGACGAAATGGCCATGTTCATAGATGGTTTCAAAAAAGTAGTGGGGTAAGTCCCCAGCTCTAAGAGGTTGTTTTTACAAAAGCAAAAATCCCCTTTGGGGATTTAGGAGCCTTATGACGCGAAGAGACTTTATTAATTCAACAAGTGCCAGTTATGCCAGCCTGCTGGCGTGGGGAATGCTTCAGTCTGCGCCCGCTTCTGCGCTCAATTTACCCACCAACGGTCGGCGCAACGATGGAAAAGGCCGAAAAGTAATCATTTTGGGTGCGGGACTGGCCGGTATGACAACTGCCTATGAACTTGGCAAATTAGGGTACGATTGCACGGTGCTGGAAGCTCGTTCCCGCTCTGGTGGTCGCGTCTGGACCATTCGGGGCGGAACCAAAGAAACGGAACTAGGTGAAGGTGCCGCGCAAAACTGTTCATTTGAGGATGGTTTGTACTTCAATGGTGGAGCGGCCCGCATTCCGCACCACCATCAATTAACGCTCAATTATTGCCGTGAATTGGGCGTGCCGTTGCAAATGTTCAACGGCAACAACGAAGCTGCCTACTTGTACAATAGTGGCGGCACGGGTGATCTGGCAAATCGACGCCTGCGCATAAAAGAGTATCACAACGATATGCGCGGCTACACCGCCGAATTGCTCACAAAGGCACTCGACCAGTCAGCGCTGGATCAGCAATTGACCAAAGAAGACGTTGAGAAACTAGTTGATTTCCTGAAGAATGAAGGGGATTTAAACACGGCTCACCTTTATAAAGGCACCAATCGGCGCGGCTACAAATCAAAGGAACATCCCGGCGCTGGCCACAAGCCCGGCGCAATTACCGACCCTTTCGGTCTGACTGATTTACTCCGGTCGGGATTCATGCAACCCGTGTTCTACAACGTTGGCGACTATATCTACGAACAGCAAACCACGCTGATGCAACCTGTGGGTGGTATGGATGCCATTCCGAAAGCGTTGGAAAAGACACTGGCGGGTAAAATTATTTTCAATGCGCCCGTTAGTGAACTCCGCAAGACAGAAAACGGCGTTCGGGTGGTGTACCGGAAAGAGGGCAAGCCAGTAGAAATTACGGGTGAGTTTTGTGTCTGCACATTGCCGTTGCCCATGCTCAAAAACCTCGAATCCGATTTGTCGGGTACGGTGAAGCGGGCGGCTGATTTTGTGCCGTATATAAAAACCGGCAAAATCGGGCTCCAATTCAAACGCCGTTTCTGGGAAGAAGACGACTGGATTTACGGTGGAATTTCGCGTACCAATATGGACATTAACCAGATCTGGTATCCGTCATTCGGTTTTCAGGGCAAAAAAGGAGTTCTGATCGGCTACTATAATTTCTACAGTCGGGCAGAAGCTGTGGGCGCCATGTCGATTGCCGAGCGCGAAAAGCTGGCCTTAACCCAGGGTGTCAATATTCATCCGCAATATCCGGCAGAGTTTGAAAATTCGTTTTCATTAGCCTGGCATCGAGTACCTTACAGTGGTGGCGGCTGGGCAACGTACGATGATTCGACCCGAAAAAAATACTATCCGTCACTAATAGAACCTGATGGCAACATCTATTTCGCAGGTGAACACACAACGTATTTAACTGCCTGGATGGCCGGGGCTTTCACCTCGGCTCACCGAACCGTCGAAGCGATTCACGCCCGAGTGGGTGAATACACGAAGAATTAAAAATGCCCCCAATCCCCAAAGGGGCATTCTATACATAGACTCCCCCTTTGGGGGTTGGGGGCCAAAAAATCCCATGAAAAACAACCTGCTTTCTTTCTTGATTTTTCTCTGTTGCGCTATGGCAACGCAGTTACTCAGCCAGCGCGTTTCGGCGCAAACAGCTACGGCAACCTCCACCGGCATGACCGTTGAGCAGCTCAAAGCGGTTAAAGCTATCAAAATTGCGAACCTGGAAAAAGATACATACTTCAAATCGGGAGGCTACATCCTGGACCGTTACGAAGAACGCCCCGCCTACGTGTTTAATTATACCGACGGTATTACACGCAAGATTTACCTGTACAAAATCTTTGCCGCTCAGGATACTAAAGAACTGGGCCTGTTAGCGATTTACCAGAACACCAAAACCAAGGAAATAAAGCCATTCGTCATTCCCGGTGCCTCCGCCGACCGCCTTGCCTGGGACGCCTATATCGACGATCTCAAATACGTTGGCGAAAAAGAACCTGGCCTGATGTCTACACTAACCTTCGTACTGTCGCGCGAAATGGCCAGCTTACTTTCGGGTGGAAGTGCCAAAACAGAAGACGGTGGTGCCAGGAAAAAAGAAGAATACAATTTTTGCTTCGCACCGGACGCGCTCGTAACAATGGCCGATGGTTCCTCAAAAGCCATTAGCAACGTAGTAACAGGTGATGTTGTACTTGGGTATAACGCGCAAACAAAAACACTGACGCCTACGCGCATCACCCGCGTAGATAAGCACCAGAGCGCCGGACCAAAAGCCGACTTCGAGATGGCTGGCCTATGGGTAGCGCCCGTAAATGAACTCACGGCTGATATCCTCAGTTCGCTGACGGCTCCGACACTACTCGAAGCAACCGCCAATCACCCAATTCTGACCGCCACCGGTCGTAAACCACTCGGTGATGTTAAAGCGGGCGAAATCTTGTGCCACTACGATGCTACGACCAATGGCGTTACAGCGTATAAAGTTGTGCGAACAGAAAAGACGGTTCGGTCGGTAAAAGCCGTGTACAACCTGGTGACAGAATCGGGTGCGTATCTAGTCGGCGAAACAGTCGTACTGGATAAATAGTCACGATTTACAAGAAGCACAAATCCCGTTTATTCATACCTGACAGGTGTGAATAAACGGGATTTTC
>JANXVQ010000123.1 GCA_025351545.1 Spirosoma sp. | reverse complement strand
ATACTGATGTTAATCGTAGACGCGCTACACAGGTGGGGGTCGATACCTGGGTTGATCGTAAAACGATTTTTGGCGATAAGTACGATTATGGTACAAAGCATGAACTATTATTTAATGAGATTGACGACGAGCCAGGCCGTTATATTGTAGCAATGATACCTTATATACGTCAGGCCCCGCATCCAGAAACAGAGGGTGATGTCCTTACCCCGTTTTATGAGCCAGTTTTGACTGGAGCTTAAGCCGCCTATCGGTATTCGACTGGTGTCATAAACTTTAACGCCTGATGGGGGCGCTCCGTATTGTACTCCACCAGCCAAGCGTCCACCGTTCGGCGAACTTGCGCCAGACTACTGAACAGATTGGCGTTCAGTACTTCTCGTCGAAAGGTGCCATTAAACCGTTCGATATATGCATTCTGAGTCGGCTTCCCTGGCTCAATCCAGTGCAATATTACTTTTTTGTCTCTACACCAATCTTGTAGCGTTTGGCTAATAAACTCTGGGCCGTTGTCGCTTCGTAACCGCGCCGGTTTTCCAAAGCGTTCGACTAGCTGATCCAATAGCCTGGCCACTCGCTGAGCGGGTAGTGAATAGGCTACTTCGATTCCCAAGGCTTCCCGATTAAAGTCATCCAGTACGTTCAAGGTGCGGAATTTACGACCATCCGTTAAGGTATCGGTTGTGAAATCCAATGACCAACAATCATTACAAGCTATCGCTTTAGGCAACGGCTGTCGAACCGATTCAGGTAATCGCTTTTTCAACTTACGGGGTAGCGTCAATCCTGCTGATCGATATAAACGCCTGACACGCTTATGGTTAGCTACCTCGCCTTGCCTGCGTAACTTCTTATATATCTTCAACAAACCCCAGTGTTTGTAGCGTTTAGCCACCTGTCTAATTCGGTCTTGAAGAGCCTCATCCTTCTCCTTAACGGCCACCGGCTCTGCCATCGAGTTCCGGCTCAGGCCTGTCCAACGGCAGGCTTTGCGTTGGCTGATCTGCTTTTCAGCGACCATCCACTTGACCAACGCTCTGCGCTCAACAGGCCCTACCACTTTTTTTGGAGTGCCTCCTTCGTGATTTCGTGTTGCAAACTTAGTTCAGCATACATCTTTTTGAGCCGTCGATTTTCGTCTTCGAGGTCTTTCAGCCGCTTAACTTCCGAGACTTGCATACCGCCGTATTTGGCTTTCCAATTATAAAAAGTGGCCTCGCTCACGCCATGTTCGCGGCTGATCTGAGCAACCGTTTGTCCACTGTCTTGCTGTTTAAGAATCGCCACGATTTGCGATTCACTGAATTTTCCCTGTTTCATGTCCCTCTGGGTTACCAATGAAAGTTAGTTTTTTTACTCTACTTTTCACTGGCTCACTTTCAGGGGTTCAGGACACAGGTAATCCCTCCTTTTTCTTCCTGATTAGTATAGTGTTTAAAATTAACCGTTCGTTCGCGCAATTCCGTCAGAAAGTTGACCCATTGAAAAGCCGCAAATAGAGGAATACTAGTGGCATCGAACCCATTTTCTCCTCAAAACCTTAGCTCTAGATATGCAAAGTTCAAGCTCACATTCTGAAAAAATAAAACCAGGAGAACTAAGCTCCCCCCATCGTGTCGGCAGTGACTCAAGTAGTTCTTCTTCCCAAGAGGCTCACTCGCCACATCAAAAGCATACGGGTGGGAGCTTATCTTCAGTAACAAGTAAGCCGAAGTGTAAAATAACCCAGGTCAGGTCTCAAAACCGACTAATCAAATACGACCCTGTAAAAGCCCCAAATACTGAACAGTTGTTCAATTTATTAAATCAGCTCATCTCCCGATGCGATACGGAGGTATGGTTTAACTCAGACCAAGAAATGTCTAGTTGGATTCAGAGCCAGGGTAAACTTGAAGGAATAGGCATCTGGGATGGCAAGTGGATGAATTTTACGGGGAAAGGCCCCATTGTGTTTGGCGAAGAACACAATGATATACGGAAGGAGTTTATTAGGGCGCTTAATATTAATCACTTTATTGTTGAGGGTGCATTTGAACGAAGTTTAACAGGGGTATCTCCTGAATTTATTCCCGAACCCCCTGCTTCGCATGTCAACCACAGAAAATACTCAGGTGATACTACGGGAAAAGCACTGGAAAATTTTTGGGTCCGGAGTGGGCAGAGTATGGCTCGATTTTGGGTTAATTTTGAAAAGGACTTGCAAAACATTGACGTTATAAATCCTGATTTAAACGTCATCGATAACCTTGGCGAACTCGAAGAACTGATGCGAACAGTTTCTAAGGTAAAAGCCGTGACTGATCGCAAGACAGGTATTGAAAAACAAATAAATGAAGCCATCCAAACGGCTCAATTTTATTTAGCAGCCGCTCAAAAGGCAGGACTCGAAGACATAATTAACAGTATGAAGCTACCTTATAGGGCATATATGTATAGACTGCCCGACGTGATTAAGCGTGTGAATGGGAACGGAAACGGAGTTAATTACCTGGGGATGTGCTTTGCCAACTTTAAACAATCCATCGAAGACATTGGCTATTTACAATTCAAGGCGTCTGCAACAGAAGAAGAGCTTGGGGCTGACGAATATACCAAATCCAGTAGTGATCCTTTCGAAGTATGGGGGGGACGAAGAGAACTATTTATGCTACGCAATCTTGAAGAAGCCCTTGGAAAAACGCCACAGCCGCTTATAACAACAATGGGGGCTACTCATGCGCGACATCAGGAAGCCAGAATTGAATCGCTATTAGGCCCGTCCGGTGGAAGACTGATTATAGGTTCAATAACTGATCTGGCAGACTACGGTGCACTCAGAATGGATAATCTCAACGAAGTCAGCGAAGGTATTTCGGAAGAGTTAGCCATGATGTACGGGTGGAGCGAAACCTACAGAAAAGAATATGCGAAAAGTAATGAGGCCCGAAATAAAGCGAAAATTCGTATTTTTAACAGTAAAAAGCCTTCATCAGGCTATTAAACAGTCTTTTAGGTAGTCACACATGTTGAACCTCAGGTTGCGCTTGTTACGGGCCATTGTTTACCAGAGCCTCTACTTTTATTTAAATAGAAAGAGCCAATGCTTGTCTGGTCATTGGCTCTTCATGGATACGGCTTAAGCCAATACTATAACTCAACAAATCAGTAGTAAAATGCATAAAAAAGCTCCTATCCAGGGCCATCAATACATTTATGTATAAGTTGGTGTGCCAATGCCGTTAATTCGCTTCTTTGAAAAATACGCGTTTCACCCGCTCACTGACCCCCGTCAGAATTTCGTAAGGAATCGTCCCCATCCGCTGCGCCAGTTCAATAATTGGTAGTTCAGCGCCGAAAACCATCACCTCGTCACCCTCGTTAGCTGATGCGTTTGTAATGTCAATCATGGTCATGTCCATGCAAACATTACCTACTGTAGGGCACCGGGTTCCATTTACCCACACCTCGCCAACCCCGTTACCCAATCGGCGGTCATACCCATCGGCATAGCCAATGGCAAGGGTGGCAATCCGGGCCTCGTGGTCGAGCACACCCCGGCGACTGTAACCAACAGATTCTCCCGCCCTAACCGTTTTTATCTGACTGATAACCGTACGAAGTGTGCCGACAGTCTGTAAAGACGCCTGGTCACTCTGGCTTGCTTCGACGCCATAGAGACCAATACCCAACCGTACCATGTCGAGTTTATAAGCCGGGAACCGTACAATACCAGCCGAGTTAAGCAGATGGCGCGTTGGCCGATAGCCTAATGTTACTTCAAGCAGGGCGCTACTTCGCAGAAAGGTCTCATATTGCTGATGCGAAAACGAATTAAACTGAGCCTCATCGGCCCCGACCAAATGGCTAAACACCGTGGCTACATGCAGATTGGGGTGGTGCGTCAAGTAGTCGGCCACGGCGGACAATTCGCTTTCCAGAAACCCCAGCCGATGCATACCCGTATCAATTTTGAGGTGTAGCTGGCTAATATCCTCCCCTTCCCTGAGTTCTATATTTTCGGTCGCAAATCGTCCCCATTCGTGTAGCAGGCGCATACTGTAGATTTCGGGTTCGAGCTTGTGCTCCAGAAGCGTAGCAAAGGTTTCGGGAGCGGGATTCATGACCATGATGGGCAAATCGACGCCGTTTTGCCGAAGGGAGACACCTTCATCGGCATAGGCAACCGCCAGATAGTCGACCCGATGAAACTGAAGCAACTGTGCCACTTCGGCACTTCCGCTACCGTAGGCAAAGGCTTTCACCATCACCATAAGTTTTGTGTCGGATGCCCGGTAGGTTGTATTATCAATTCCATCGTTACGGCCAATCTTCCCGCGATAATAATTTAGATTATGCGTCAGGGCGTCGAGGTTAATTTCGAGCACCGTACCGTGTACTTTTCGCTCCAGCCGATGCACAATCTGCTCGAAGGAGAATGGTCTCGCACCCTTTACCAGAACTGCACTATCGCGCAGTTCACTAAACGAAAATTGTGTCAAAAAATCGTCGGTGCTCGTGTAGAACAGGCTATTCTCAGTAAAGAATCGGGCATTTCGGCTCACCACCAAGCCAATACCAACAAATTGTTCGACTTCATTAGTCCGTATTAATGTCCCGACTCGTTCATACAGTTCGTCTTCGGGCTGTCCCGACTGCAACACATCGGACAGAATAACGACACGACGGTTACGGATGCGTTGCTGGTTCAGGAAACTCAGGGCGAGTTTCAGCCCAACTACGTCGTTGTTATACGAATCATCAATCAGTATACAATTATTAATGCCCTCTTTCTGCTCCAACCGCATAGAAACCGGCCGCAGTCGATTCAGACGAGTTTGCAGTTCGGTACTATCCCAGGAACGTAACCTCAGCATTGTAACAATACAGTGCATTACGTTTTCGACAGATGCGGGATCAGTAAAAGGTAACTTTACAGTCAGGTTAAAAGCACCATTCTTACTCGTCAGATTTAACTGGTCTCCCTGCAATACGCCCCGGTAGGTAGCTGGCTGTCCCGTTAGCGACCACGTAATGAACCGCATATCAGGATTAACGGCCTTGAGCAACATATTGACTTCTTCGTCAATATCGGCGTAATCGGTGCAGTAAATCAGGGTATTGGCGTGGATGAACAACCGGAGTTTCTCGGCAACTTTCTGTTTACGCGTCCGAAAGCCTTCATCGTGGGCGGTGCCAATATTCGTAAAAATGCCAATGGTTGGCCGGATAACAGCCTCCAGCGACTGCATTTCCTGGGTTTTGGAAATTCCCGCTTCGAAGATGCCCAGCGTATGACTTTCGGTCAGTTCATGCACCGACAGCGGCACGCCTAACTGCGAATTATAGCTTTTGGGGCTTTTAACAACGACAAAATCATCGACTAACAGTTGTGACAGCCATTCTTTCACGATGGTTTTGCCGTTACTGCCCGTTATACCAATCACCGGAATATGGAACTGCCGACGGTGTTCGGCGGCCAGCCGTTGCAGTGTTTGCAGACTACTATCGACTTCAATAAATTCTGCTTCCGTATAATTCGCTAGTTCAGCCCGTCGCTCAGGGGTTAGAGACGACCGCTCAACAACAAATTGGCGTATACCTTTCCGGTATAATTCGCCGATGAATTTATGTCCATCGTGGTGTTCACCTTGTATTGCAAAAAAAACGGCATCCGCCGACTGGGCGTCCGAAGCATGACCCGTGACCTGTCTTGAATCGGTAAACCACTGACTATTAATCAATTTATTATCTTTCGTTACCATATATCAGCATACCATCGAACAGTTAGGGCCACCAGCTATCCGTCTATTTTTACATCCAGCCTCGACGTTTGAAATAAACAATTTCACCAATGGCAATAGCCGCCATAACGAACAAAATCCAAAAATAGCCGGTTGACGAGCGTAACTCGGGCATATTTTCGAAGTTCATGCCATAAATACCCGCAATAAAAGTCAGCGGGATGAATATGGCCGATACAATTGTAAGTGTTTTCATCACCGAGTTCATGCGGTTGTTGACAATGGAATAATAGACATCCATCAGTCCGCCAATAAGTTCGCGGTACGATTCGAGCGTTTCAATTACCTGGTTAACATGGTCGGCAAGGTCGCGCAGATACGGCAGCGTACTATGCTGAATCAACTCAGATTCTTCGCGAAGTAACACACCGAGTATGTCGCGTAACGGATGGACCGTTCGGCGGATAAAAGCCAGTTCACGCTTGAGTGTATAAAGCGCACCCAGGGTTTGCTGGGTAGCCCGCTCCTGAACAATTTGTTCCTCCAGCTCATCCATTTTTTCGCCAATACGCTCTGTAATCACGAAATAATGATCCACCATGACATCCATCAGGGCATAAAGCAGATAGTCGGCTCCATTACGCCGGGTTTTGCCCGAGGAGGCTTTAATTCGCTCAATAACGGGTTCAAATATATCTGTTGTCCGCTCCTCCTGAAACGAAATCAGGTAATTTTTGCCCAATACCAGACTTACATGTTCAATATCGATTTCCTGCCGTTGTCGGCTATGGTGCAGCATTTTGAGCGTTATAAACACAACAGTGTCCTCGTACAGGTCGATTTTCGGTTTCTGCTCCGTGTTCACCACATCTTCGAGCATTAGCGGGTGCAAATGATACTGCTGACCAATAGCCGCCACTACCTTGGGCTCATGAATGCCATCGACATCAATCCAGCTGACATAAGGTGTTTCGGCAGAGGGAATCCGGCAGGCGCTCAGTTTAATGGGAGCGTCGATATGATAATCAGTCGCATTGAAGTCGATGCGTTTAATTTTTGT
>JANXVQ010000090.1 GCA_025351545.1 Spirosoma sp. | reverse complement strand
CCAGCCGAAACTGATCGAAGGTAAAGCTATTCAGTTGCACCCATTGGTTTGTACCGCCTTCAACGCTGACTTTGACGGTGACCAGATGGCCGTTCACGTGCCGCTGGGCCAAGAGGCTGTGCTTGAAGCGTCACTGCTTATGCTGGCGTCGCACAATATCCTGAACCCTGCCAACGGTGCGCCAATTACGGTGCCATCGCAGGACATGGTACTTGGATTATACTATGTAACTAAAGGTCGCAAGAGCATTCCTGAATACCCGATTGTGGGTGAAGGCATGACGTTCTACGGTACTGAAGAAGTTATCATCGGTATAAACGAAGGGAAAGTATCCAAGCATGCCAACATCAAGTGTCGGGTGAGAGTCCGGGATGAGAATGGTGAGCTGGTTTACAAAATAATCGATACTGTAGCCGGTCGTTTGTTATTCAACCAGGCTGTACCGGAAGAAGTGGGTTATATTAATGAATTGCTGACGAAGAAGAAACTTCAGCAAATCATTGCGCTTATCTTCAAGATTTCGGGCGGTGCACGAACAGCTCAGTTCCTCGATGAAATTAAAGAACTTGGTTTCCAGATGGCCTTCAGAGGTGGTCTGTCTATCGGTTTGAGCGATATCATGATCCCTGAAGCCAAACAAGGCCTTGTCGACGATGCGAAAGCTGAAGTGCAAGCTGTTTGGGATAACTACCTGATGGGTCTGATCACTGAAAACGAACGGTATAACCAGGTTATTGACATCTGGACGCGTGTGAACTCCAAGCTGACTGAGACGCTGATGAAGCAACTCGAAGCCGATCAGGGCGGATTTAACTCGATCTATATGATGATGCACTCGGGAGCGCGTGGTTCACGGGAGCAGATTCGTCAGTTGGGTGGTATGCGGGGTCTGATGGCCAAACCGCAGAAAAACCTGCAAGGCTCTGTTGGTGAGATTATTGAAAACCCGATTCTATCGAACTTCAAAGAAGGTCTCGACGTATTAGAGTACTTTATCTCTACTCACGGTGCTCGGAAAGGTCTTGCCGATACAGCTCTGAAAACGGCCGATGCTGGTTACCTAACCCGTCGTCTGCATGATGTAGCTCAGGATGTTATCATCAGCGAAGACGATTGTGGAACGTTACGCGGTCTGCAAGTGTCGGCTCTGAAAGATAACGAAGATATCGTTGAGCCGTTATCGGAACGAATCTTGGGCCGTACTACGGTTCACGATGTTTATGATCCGATCACGAAAGAGTTAATTATTGCTTCTGGCGAATTAGTAACGGAAGAAGTAGCTGCTCAAATCGACGAAACAAGCATTGAAACAGTTGAGATTCGCTCGGTATTGACATGCGAATCGCGTCAGGGTGTTTGTGCCAAGTGTTATGGTCGCAACCTGGCATCAGGACGCATGGTGGATATTGGCGAAGCTGTGGGTGTAATTGCCTCACAATCAATTGGTGAGCCAGGTACACAGTTGACACTTCGTACATTCCACGTGGGTGGTACGGCGTCTAACATTGCTGTCGATGCGTCGATCAAGGCGAAGTTTGACGGGTTGATCGAGCTGGAAGAAATGCGTACGGTTACGTCGCAGGACAACGAAGGTAATCCTCAGACGGTCGTTATGGGCCGTTCTGGTGAGGTTCGAATCGTGAATCCAAACGATCGTACTATGGTGTTGATTAGCAACAACGTACCTTACGGAGCATTCCTACGGGTGAAAGACGGTGATATGGTGAAGAAAGGCGACGATATATGCGCCTGGGATCCTTATAACGCCGTAATTCTGTCGGAATTAACGGGTACGTTGAACTTTGACGCTATTGAAGACGGTATTACCTACCGCGAGGAATTTGATGAACAAACGGGCTTCCAGGAGAAAGTTATCATCGAAACTCGTGATAAAGCGAAAAATCCGGCTATTATCGTACAAGGAACAACAACGCTGACACTGCACTTGCCTGATAACGAAGGCGGTCCATTGCAGAAGAGTTATAACTTACCAGTTGGCGCACGTCTGGTTGTTAAGGAAGGTCAGAAAATTAAGGCTGGCCAGCCACTGGCGAAAATCCCGCGTAACGTTGGTAAAACCCGTGACATCACAGGTGGTCTGCCTCGCGTAACGGAATTATTTGAAGCCCGTAACCCGTCGAACCCAGCTGTAGTAAGCGAAATTGATGGCGTTGTAACGTATGGTGCTATCAAACGCGGTAACCGTGAAATCTTCATCGAGTCGAGAGATGGCACGAAGAAGAAGTACCTTGTCCCACTGTCGAAATTTATCCTTGTACAGGATAATGACTTCGTACGGGCTGGTGCTCCACTGTCGGATGGTGCTATTACACCAAGCGACATTCTGGCTATTAAAGGACCAACAGCGGTTCAGGAATATCTGGTAAATGAAATTCAGGAAGTTTACCGTCTGCAAGGGGTGAAAATCAACGACAAGCATATTGAAGCCATTGTTCGGCAGATGATGCAGAAAGTTGAAATCATCGACTCTGGCGATACCAACTTCCTCGAAGGTCAGGTTGTAGATAAGTGGTCTTTCCGTGAGGAGAACGATAAAGTCCTTGACGCCAAGGTCGTTATGGACGCTGCCGATTCACCAAACGTTAAGCCAGGACAGATTCTGACGAGCCGTCAACTGCGCGATGAGAACTCTAGCCTAAAACGTCGTGATATGGCACTGATAACCGTGCGCGATGCAATGGCTGCGGTGTCGCAACCGACGTTGATGGGGATCACACAATCGTCGTTAGGTACCGACAGTTTCATCTCGGCGGCTTCTTTCCAGGAAACCACGAAAGTGCTAAGCGAAGCCTCGATTCGGGGTAAGCGCGACGTGCTCGACGGCTTGAAAGAGAACGTTATCGTTGGTCACCTGATTCCGGCTGGTACAGGCCTTCGCCGTTACCAAACGGCAATTGTTGGCTCGAAAGAGGAACTGGAAACCGTTACCGAATCGCGCGAACAGTTTGCCCGCAGCAAAAAGAAAGCTACGGTCTAACCGTTTAGTATATTGATTATCAAAAGACCCCAGCCGGAAATGGTTGGGGTCTTTTGATATATTAGGTATTTGCCCTACCTTTCTGCATCATGATTAACTCGTTTTTGCAGCCATATACTGACGAAATCAACGCTTTGTGTCAACAACATGGTGTTGTTCGATTATATGCTTTTGGCTCAGTTACATCCGCTGAGTTTGACGAGCGTAAAAGTGACGTTGATTTGTTGGTAGAATTATCCGAAGAGTTAGCTCCTGAACATAAAGGAGATACTTATTTTGTGCTCCTTTTTGAACTGGAAAAATTACTTAGTCGGAGAGTTGATCTAGTTATGAACCAACCATTTCGTAATCCCTATTTTGCTCGGGCAGTTGAACAATCGAAACAACTTCTGTATGCCGCGTGATACACGAAAGTATTTAACCGATATCGATATTCACATCGATTATATCGACGATTTTTTGAAAGGCAATCGTGATTTTACCACTTACGATAGTGAATTAGCAACTCAGTATGCGGTTGAACGGGCTCTTGGCATTATTGGTGAGGCAGCAAATCAACTGCGTAAAATGGAGCCGGTGATTGCTGTAACTAGCTTAAATCAAATTATAAGTCTACGAAATATACTTATTCACGCGTACGATGGTGTTAACAACGCTATAGTTTGGAGCGTGATTGTTAATCATCTTCCTACACTTAAAATGGAGGTTCAAGCTTTATTGGAAAAATTAGGCAATACCTGATTAGGTGTATGTCGGGAGCATAAAACGCTAAAAATATATCATTACCGCATCAACTCGTCAAACGTGATACTTAGATAATATAATCCACCAATACGCGCCAGACCGTACCCTTGCGCATAATATTGATTTAAAATATTTGTGCCGCCGAGCTTGATTACAGATTTGTAGGATGGAACCTTGTAAGAAACCTGCGCATCTAAGCTCGTCCACGAAGGCAACCAGATGTCGCCCGCTGTCGTGCCTTGCTCTAACCACATTTGGTCAGTCCAGCGGTAGGTAATCGTGGCACCGAGCCGCTCAGTAAGGCGCGGGTTACTTAAGGTAATGTTGTAGCGATTTTCGGGGGAGTTAAAGAAGTTACGACCTTTTTGCGCCACTTCAGGATTGCTCATTTTACGTTTTATGATGGGTGCCCCAGCATTGTCGTTGATACTGTTTCCCTGAGCATCACGTAAGGTGATAGTTCCAACCTGATGGGTGTAATTACCACTAATCGTGAAACCTTTACCTAACCCATACTCTGTACCTAATCCCCAGCCATTTACAAATATATCGTTGGCGTTGTTGACGTTGATTTGAAGCGTTCGATAGGCGTTTGTAGCGAAGTTAGAAATCTGATTATTGGTGGACTGATAGAAGGTTTGGGCCGCAATAAAATCGGTGTATTTACTGTGAAAATAAAAGGCATCTACATGTAGTTTATCCTGAATCAGGGTTTTGTAGCCGATTTCCCATGTTTTTATTTTCTCTGTCTTGATCGTAGCCGGATTATAAGCGCGGCTTCGGAGTTGGGATTCTGTTATAGTTCCGACGGTGAAATTCTTAACATCACTGTCTAAATAGGCTGGATTTGTAAACAGCCCCGCCGACTGCGCAGCAAGTTGTAAGCCGCCCACGTCGCCCCCTCTGCCAGCTGCCGGAACGGCAAATAACTGGCCCGGCGAAGGATTCCGAAAAGCCGACTGCCACGAACCCCGGAAATTATGTTCCCCGATACTCACCACACCCGATACACGGGGCGTAAAACCACCTTTGAGGTATTGATTCTTATCGTAGCGAATCGCTACCGTTGGTTTCACCGTTACGAGCGTTCCTAGTTTAAACTCTTTGGCCGCCTGTGCGTAAGCGCCATACTCATTGATGGTATATTCTGAACCGTCGGCTTTTAGCGAAACAGTAGTACCGCCAGTGTTCAGACCATAATAACGAATACTGCCGCCCGCAATTACCTCAACTACATTGTCCAGTAGTTTCGTGAAATTATACATGCCCTCATAATGCCATATCGCCGAATTATCGCGGAAACGTGTTCCTCTGGCACCTCTATAACCCGGCACCGAATCGGTGTTGTACGTATTGGCGAATGCTTCGCGTACGGCGTCAAATCGAGAAGAACCCGGCAGGTAGCGACCCCGATCGGCAGTGGCGCGGGATTCTCCAACGCTGAC
>JANXVQ010000081.1 GCA_025351545.1 Spirosoma sp. | reverse complement strand
TCTTTTTGCAGGGTGTACGTTACCTCAACCGACAGATTGCCGGGATACCCTTCTTCGCCGTCTTTGGCCGTATAAGCCAATTTGAGCGCGGGTTCGTCGCCCTCAACCGGGGTGGCCGTCCAGAGTACTTTATCGAAACCTACTTTGCCGCCGTGCAAATGGTTGCCCATGTTATTAATGAACAGGTTGTATGTCTTGCCGTCAAGCGTAAATTTTCCTTTGGCAATACGGTTACCATAGCGCCCAATCAATGCCCCGAAAAACGGATTGTTTTTTACATAGCTCGACAATGAATCCAGCCCCAGCGTAACATCGTCAAATTTGCCGTCTTTATCAGGCGTTTTTAACGATACAATAATGCCGCCATAATTGGTGATTTGGGCGGTCATGCCAGATACGTTCCGCAACGTGAAGAGATCAGCCGTTTGACCGTCAGGCAGTTTGCCAAATACCGCTTTTTCGATACCTGGCTTTTGATCGTCGGATTCTTTTTCTTTTTTGGAGGTACAGGAAGTCATAGCTAAACAGCTCGTTAACAGAGCCAGCGATAGGAGTTGGGGCAGAAACTTCATAAACGAGTACTAAATTTGGAAAAAATTATTGGTGATCAGTAAAGGTTATCCAGCGTCATTAATACTGTCAAGCATCTGTACTGATTAACACCCTTGTCCGTAGTAGGCATTTTTGCCGTGTTTTCGCTCGTAGTGTTTCAACCGAAGTGTGTCTTTAATGCGGGGCGTGTCTGGATTGATCTGGAGCGTGAGGTAGGCCATCCGGGCTAGTTCTTCTAAAACTGCCGAATTATAAACGGCCTTTTCGGCAGTTTTCCCCCACGTAAAAGGTCCATGGTTTTGTAACAGAACCATCTCCATTTCATTGTTCGTTAGTCCCTTCCCGGCGAAGCAATTGAAAATTTGATGCCCCGTTTCGTGTTCATAATCGCCCAGAATCATCTCATCCGTCAAGGCCGGTGCGCAGGGAATGTCCTGGTGAGTATGGTCGGCGTGGGTTGTCCCGAAAATGGGGATGTCCATACCTGCCTGCGCCCATGCCACTGCGTGCGTGCTGTGGGTGTGGGCAATACCGCCGATGTTATCCCAGGTTTTGTAGAGCAGCGCATGAGTTTTCGTGTCTGACGATGGTCTTAAGTTGCCGTCTATCACAAGGCCGTCATAATCACAAATCACAATGTCATTAGCCGTCAGTTTCTCATACGGCACTCCGCTTGGCTTAATGGCAAAAACGCCCCGAGCCCGGTCAACCGCGCTGACATTGCCGAATGTAAACAGCACCAGCCCCAGCTTGGGAAGCTGCATATTGGCCTCGTAACATTCTTCTTTTAAGGTCGTGTACATAATGAATTTTGAATGATAGAATGATAGAGTGAATGAATGGAATGCCGTGGGTTATTCTATCATTCAGTCACTCTATCATTTAAAATTAAAGTTCCAGCACCACTACCGATACTGGTGGTAGGGTTACTGTTAGATTGTCGCCGGTGAGTTTGGCACCGGTGAAAGTTCCCGGTTTGATTTTGGTCAGATTCTCAAACGTGTTGTGATCGTGTACGTTAGCGGATGTCAGGATGCGTCCTGTTACACCGGCGGCTTTCAGTCCTTTCAAATTTACCGAAATTTCCTGTGGTTTCGTTGGGTCTATGTTCACCAGCGATACATGCACTTTACCGGCTTTGTCGCGGGAGGCCGAGACGGATACGGCGGGTAGTTTTTCTTTTTCCAGCGTAAAATCATCCGACTTCACATCAACCGGCAACATGGTTGCATCCTGGTGAACGTTGTACATTTCCAGTACGTGATAAGTTGGCGTTAGCAAAATCTTGTCACCTTTTGTCAAAATCACCGCTTGTAACACGTTGATCGCCTGCGCTAGATTGGCCATACGGACGCGTTCGGCATGTTTGTGGAAAATATTGAGCGTTGCCCCGGCCAGTACCGCATCGCGCATGGTGTTTTGCTGATACAGGAAGCCCGGATTAGTGCCCGGTTCAACGTTGTACCAACCGCCCCATTCATCAACGATAAGGGCTATTTTTTTCTCCGGGTCATACTTGTCCATAACGGCCGAATGCTTCTCAATCAGTTCGTCCATCAGTAGTGCCTGTTGCATCGTTTTGAAGTACTCCTGATCGGAAAACTGCGTGGCCGACCCTTTCTTGCCATCGCCCCACGACAGTACCGAATAATGGTGCATAGCCAGCCCTTCCATCATTGAGCTGGGAATATTTTTCATGAGTGTCTCGGTCCAGTTATAGTCATTATCGCTGGCCCCCGACGCAATCCGAAAAATCTTCTCTTTGCCCACTTTGCCGTTCATAAACGTGCCGTACTGGCGGTAAATATTGGCATAATAATCTGGCTTCATATTGCCGCCACATCCCCATGCTTCGTTACCTACACCCCAATAACGCACATTCCAGGGCGCTTGCCGACCGTTTTGCTGGCGCAGATTCGACATCGGGCTGTTTTTCTCGAAGTTGACATACTGCACCCATTCCGACAAATCCTGCACCGTGCCGCTCCCGACGTTACCCGCCAGATAAGGCTCTGTACCCAGCAGTTCGCACATATTCAGGAAGTCGTGTGTACCAAAGCTATTGTCTTCTGTAACGCCACCCCACCAGGTATTGACCATTTTCGGGCGCTTCGATTTTGGACCAATACCGTCTTTCCAATGGTAGGTATCGGCGAAGCAGCCACCGGGCCAGCGAAGATTTGGAATTTTTAATTTTTTTAGCGCACTAACTACATCTAGCCGAACGCCGTTTTTATTCGGGATTTTGGTATTGCTTTCGCCTACATAAAATCCGTCGTAAATACACCGGCCCAGATGTTCGGCGAAGTGGCCGTAAATATGGCGGCTGATAATATGCCTGCCTTCATCGGCATTGATTGTCACTTTGTTCTGTGCTGATGCAACGAGGCTGATACAGGCAAAGAGGAGAGTTAGGAATTGTTTTTTCATGGAAAAGGTTGGGGAAGTATTTTTTTTACGTCTTCTGCTAGCGCGAACGTCTACGTTCGTGCTGACTATTACCCGGCCTCTGGCCGATTGATTGGCTATGACTTCTTCCGGCCAGAGGCCGGGTAGTAAGCAGCACGAACGTAGACGTTCGCGCTAGCACAGGCTACGCGCTAGCAGAAGCTACCGATAATACACCTCGCTCCAGCGAAGCTCGTTTTTCAACTGACGCAGGTTTGTGTTTTTGTCGATAACGACCAGTTCGACACCGAACATATCCGCGAAATCTTCGATATGATCTGTTGTTAGGTTTTGGCTATAAACGGTGTGGTGCGCGCCCCCGGCCAGAATCCAGGCGGCACAGCCGGTCTGCATATCGGGCATTGGTTTCCAGATGGCGCGGGCCACCGGCAATTTTGGCAAGGCTTCCGGTATGGCTACGGCCTCGACTTCGTTGACCAGCAACCGGAATCGATTGCCCATATCAATCAGAGATACGTTGATCGCCGGACCTGCCGGCGCGTTGAACACCAACCGAACGGGGTCGGCCTTGCCACCAATACCCAGCGGATGAATCTCGCAGGATGGTTTATCGGCCGCAATGGACGGGCAAATTTCGAGCATGTGCGAACCCAACACGAGCGGGTTGGCCGGGTCGAAATGGTAGGTATAATCCTCCATAAACGAGTTTCCTCCTGTCAAACCGGCCGCCATCACTTTCATCGTGCGCACCATTGCCGATGTTTTCCAGTCGCCTTCGCCAGCAAAACCATAACCTTCGGCCATCAGCCGTTGCGACGCAATGCCGGGTAATTGGGTCATGCCATGCAAGTCTTCAAATGTATCGGTGTAGGCGCTAAAATTGCCATCTTGCAGAAAAGCCCGAAGACCAATCTCAATTTTAGCTGCATCACGAAGCGAACTATGCTGCGTTCCACCGCGTAGGAGCGAGGCCATCAGTGTGTAACTGTCGGCGTATTCGGCTACTAATTGATCAATTTCAGTGTCTGTCACCTGGTTGATTACGGCGACTAAATCACCGATTCCGTGCGTATTGACCGACATGCCGAACGTCATTTCTGCCGCTACTTTATCGCCGTCGGTTACGGCAACCTGCCGCATATTGTCGCCAAAGCGAACTACCTT
>JANXVQ010000068.1 GCA_025351545.1 Spirosoma sp. | reverse complement strand
GCTGCCGAAAAAGTACGTCAGGTTATAGCCGCCTTATAATTTCTGTCAGACGTTTACATTAAAAAAGCCGAAGCTCACGCTTCGGCTTTTTTAATGTCTATTTTCATCAACTACCGTCCCCGGTTACTGGCATAATACTTTTGGGCATCAGGCAGTAACTTTTGCAAATCGGCAATCCGGCGGGCATCCGATGGGTGATCCGACATAAATTCGGCAGGCGCTTTACCGCCACCAGCTTTAGCCATCCGTGTCCAGAAGGTAATCGCTTCGGCAGGATCGTATCCGGCCATCGACATAAAAATCAAACCGAGGTGGTCAGCTTCGGATTCCTGTTTTCGGCTGTGTGGTAAACCAACGCCATACTGATATGCTAATGGCCCAACTACGCCAAATGCCTGCTGAAACAGTGCCTGCGTCTGTGGGCTTTTTGCAGAAGTAGCAATTCCGGCTGCCACCTGACCAGCCTGAAGGAGTCCGTTTGCGACCAGTCCTTCGCTCATGCGCTCGTTACCATGTTCGGCAATAGCGTGCGAAACTTCGTGCGCGAGTACCGTTGCCAAACCGGCTTCATTTTGCGTATAAGGTAAAATTCCCGAGTATACAACGATTTTGCCACCCGGCATACACCAGGCATTTACCTGACCACTCTGCACTAAATGATATTCCCATTTAAACCCTTCAAGTCGTTTGCTATAGCCGTTGCTGTTCATATAACTCTCAACAGCCTGACGAACACGATTCCCAACCCGGTTAACCATCTCGGCATCGGCACTACTGGTGCTGACTACCCGGCTGGTATCCAAAAAGGCTTTGTACTGGGTAAAACTCATAGCAAGCATGTCACTATTAGGCACCCAAATTAGTTGTTTACGTCCCGTTAGAGGTACTTTCTCGCAAGCAGTTACAGCAAAAGCGAGTGACAACATGACAATTATGGCTTTTTTCATCTGTGTGTGTTTTTATAATGTTTAGGCATTCTGACGTTATTATGACCCACAAGGTACCAGAATTGTTCAAAATTTTCAGAACGGGTGCGGTCTGGCCCTCTTTAGTCCTTAGATTTGTAGTCTTCGTATAGGTTTAATTTAACTCGGGTGAAAACCCGTGCATAGGTATAAACAGTTGCGGGTTTCCACTCGCCCTACTTCTATGAAAATTATTTGCGTTGGTCGTAATTATGCCGATCACATTAAGGAACTTAACAACGAACAGCCCGACGATCCGGTCATTTTCATGAAGCCCGAAACGGCTATTCCGCTGAAGAATGAGCCTTTTTTTTATCCGAAATTCTCCAACGACGTTCACCACGAGGTAGAAATTCTGGTAAAAATAAACCGGGTTGGAAAAAACATCGACGAAAAGTTCGCACATAAGTACTATGACGAGATCGGGATTGGCATTGACTTTACAGCCCGCGACGTTCAGAGTAAACTTAAAGCCAAAGGGTTGCCCTGGGAATTAGCGAAAGGGTTTAATGGCTCCGCTCCTATTTCGAGCTTTGTGCCTAAGACAGACTTTCCTGACTTGCAAAATCTGAATTTTCGGTTAGATGTTAACGGCGAAACCCGTCAGCAGGGTAACACCAGTTTAATGTTGTTCAAGATTGATTACCTGATTTCGTTTGTGTCACGGTATTTCCTGTTACAACAGGGCGATATCTTGTTTACAGGAACGCCTAAGGGTGTCGGTCCCGTACAAATTGGCGACCAGCTAACCGCCTTCATTGAGGATAAGCCGATGCTGGCATTTGACGTAAAATGAGCGTTTTCGATTTGTCAGGCAACATTATCCAGCCTGACAAATGTTAATGTTTTCAATTGATTTAGCTTTTGAGAAAATTATTGATTTACCATTTAGTAGCAGCCGCTCTGTTAAGTTCGGATCTGGCAATTGGGCAAACGGGCCTGAATTCAACGCCAATAAATTCGGCTACCAAAACAGGCTACATTCAACCGGGCACTATTGAAGACGGTTATTTTCTGTTCCCAATTCAGCCCGGTGCAGCCAACTCGCTATCGGGCGGCATGGGCGATTTGCGTCCTAATCACTTCCACGCGGGATTAGATATTCGTACGGGTGGACGTGAGGGAGTAGATGTTCACGCGGCTGCAGATGGGTACGTCTCCCGAATTGCCGTTTTTACCGGTGGCTACGGGAACGTCGTTTTTATTAAACACCCCAACGGGCTTACGACTGTTTACGGCCATCTTAAAGCATTGAAAGATACGCTTGGCACCTATCTTCGTGAAGAGCAATACCAGAGAAAAACCTTTGAGATTGACCTACGGCCACAGCCAGGGCAATTTCCGGTTAGACAGGGCGATATAATTGCCGCATCAGGGAATACGGGCGGCTCCGGCGGACCACATCTTCATTTCGAGATTCGCGATGCTAAAGACAACCTGATTAATCCGCTATTATACAATTTTTCGGAAATTCGGGATGAGGTGCCGCCGTATTTTGAACGCATCGCCTTGAAAACGATGACTGCCACCTCGCGCATAAATGGCGAATACCAGCGCGTTAGTTACGCGCCCGTTCGACAGCCTGATGGCACCTACACGCTCTCAAAACCTATAACAGCCTCAGGGCTAATCGGGCTGGAAGTATTAGGCTATGACAAAACCAGCGGCTCACCCTATCGCAATGGTATCAGTTGTTTGGAAATCCAGCTCGACGGTCGGGAGGTGTTTTCGTACAACATGAACAGTTTCCCTAATGAGCAAACACGGTTCATGAATGTCCACGAAAACTACGAAGTGGAGCAAATGAGTGGTCAGCATTACCATCGGGGATACATTGCAGACGGTAACATCTTAAACTTATACAAATTACAAAATAACGCAGCCTACCGTGGTCGTTTGCCTCTGCTGGATGGACAACCCCACGAAGTTACGTTAATCCTCTACGACGCTTTTGATCACGCGGCCCGGCTAACGTTTACGATTTTACCCGAGGTAACGACAATTGACCCACCCCGAATGGACTCAATAGTTGTTCAGTCGGTGAATTATTCGCCCGAATCATCTGACGGAGAGCCTGCTGTCACCGTTACAACCGATGAAAATGTATTGAAGTTAACGGTTAAGCATGTAGTGGCTGGGAGTCCGCCAGTGGCAAAACTCATCACGGGACGCACCGTTACGGAGCAACTGGTTAGTTACGTCCGTAACAACCAAGCCATTTATCTTATAGATTTGCGTCAGACATTACCCGATTCCGTTCAATTTGG
>JANXVQ010000494.1 GCA_025351545.1 Spirosoma sp. | reverse complement strand
ATTGAGGACAAACAGGCGGCTTTTCCGAAATTAGAGCAACGGGCTACGCAGATGCGGTCGTTGGCCAACTTCGGTAAGGACAACGAGATTAATGCGATGCTCCTCAACCAATACTTGAGTTACGCGGCCGAAATGGGATACACGCCGGTTCGGTCGCACTTCAATATTCAGGTCTGGACGGAGGATAAAAGTCGGTTGCCAGTATTACGAAATCTGGTCTCATCGGCCATCGCTAAGCTGGGTGTTCGGCCCCGCGAAAACACAAAGGATGCCCTGGGTCTGTTTTGGGCGGGTATTCCCGGTAATGCAGCCGACATGCCGGGTGAAGACAAATATTGGTCGTTCATACCGCAGTCGGTCTGCCTCCTGAATCAGGAAACGAACTACTACGATTCGGCTTCTCATTACGGCGTAAAATTAGTGGAGCGGATGAGCGGCAAACCGCTGTTAGTGGATCTGTCGGATTACCCGATGAAGAAAGGATGGGTCACGAACCGAAACAAGTTTATCCTGGGACCGAGTGGTAGTGGAAAGTCGTTTTTCACAAACCATGCCCTGCGGAGTTTTTTCGTTCAGGGCAGTCATGCCGTTATCGTCGACGTGGGGCACTCATACCGGGGACTGTGCAACATGCTGGGTGGTCTGTATCTGACGTATTCGGAGAATGAGCCGATCAACTTCAATCCGTTCTTTATCGAGCATCGTGCCCTGCCTGACGTTGAGAAAAAAGAAGCCATCAAGGTCTTGCTGCAGACACTCTGGAAGCGTAGCGACGAACGGCAGACCATGTCCGAATACACGGCCCTGTCAGATGCTGTCACGCGCTACTTTGAGGTTTATCTGGTCGAAAACCTCGACGTTTTTCCCTGCTTCAATTCGTTCTTCGAATACATGCAGTCCGACTTCCCTCAGTACCTCGACAAAAACAAGGTGCAGATTGGCTACTTCGACTACGACAATTTTATGTACGTATTGCGGCCTTTTTACCGGGGTGGCGAGTATGAAGCGTTGCTAAATAGTCCGGAAAATATCGACCTGCTCAATATTCCATTCATCGTGTTCGAGCTGGACAATATCAAGGACCACCCGATTCTGTTCCCGGTCGTGACGATCATAATCATGGACACGTTCATTTCCAAAATGCGGAAACTGAACGGGGTTCGGAAAATTATTCTGATCGAAGAAGCGTGGAAAGCAATTATGAAAGATGGCATGGCGGAGTACATCAAATACCTCTACAAAACCGTCCGAAAGTTTTTTGGCGAGGCCTGGATTGTCACGCAGGAAGTTGATGATATCATCGGCAACAAAATTGTCAAAGACTCGATCATCAACAACGCCGATACAAAAATCCTGCTTGATCAGCGGAAATACCAGAACAAGTTTGCCCACGTCAAAGACCTGCTGGCCCTGACCGATAAGGAACGGGATTTGTGCTTATCGCTGAACCGTGATCTCGATCCGAAACGCAAGTACAAAGAGGTTTTTATTTCCTGGGGTGGCCAGGAATCGAAAGTTTACGGTGTCGAAGTTTCAACTGAAGAATATCTGGCCTATTCGACCGAGCAAAACGAAAAGCTACGGTTGGAGGAGAAAGTAGCCGATTACGACGGCAACTACGATCTAGCCCTGCGCGACTATACCGAGGAATTTAAGGCCGGTCGCTAAATTCAATCACTCTATTTTTAATTCTATGATGCAGCCTATCAACCGACTGCTCTTGACCGGATTATGCCTTTTGGGCGAAACATCAATCGTTTCGGCGGCCAACAAAACGATACCAAATATCTTATACCCGGCTAAAATCGCAGCGATTGCGGACACGACAGATCCTGCACCAACTATCCAGCAGGGCCAAACCGGCCCTATTCAGTCTATCATTGGTGGGCTGAGCGACGAACTGACGGGTGAGATCGAAAATATCATCGGCGAAACCGAGAATTCCATCATGCAGGGGATTCAGGACGAACTGAATAGTCTGCTTAGTAATGCCCTGGGGCAGTTGTTCGATGTCTCGCCAATCTCGGCTGTCAACTCACTTCAGACGATGGTGAAAGATGGACTCTCGAAACAGCAGAAGATCGAATACCAGAATTACAAAGTGGATTACGCCTGGAAAAAGGCCCACACGGAGTTGTCACCCGCTTTCGCCACATACTACAAAGAACTGAACCTAAATCAGCTTACCGATGCCATTCAGTCCAGCAAAAAAGCCGCCGAGAAATTCCTGAATACATCGGCTTTCACATCATCCGAGGCCGATGTTATGCGTCAGGCACTGAACACTGTTACGGATACCGGTGATCTGGAGGCAGAGGTAAAGACAATCATCAATCTCGGCAGCAAACCGGTATGGATGTCGGAAGGGGAGCGGCTGTCGGCCTTGAATACGGTACGAACAGATCTCTATGATCGGATCAAGCGAATGAACCAGACGTTGAATCTGATTCGGGCCAGTTATCAGTTTCGGTCGCGGGAGATTGCCAAAAACGCCTACCGTCAAGGCCTCTACAACAACAACACGAGCCTTAACCGTACGGTGGGCACCCGTGG
>JANXVQ010000011.1 GCA_025351545.1 Spirosoma sp. | reverse complement strand
ACGAGAGCGATATTCTGCGTGAGTTAGTATTCGAGGTGCTACATTGATCTATTATACCGGACATTTACCCCGCTAAGTAGTACCCTATACGTCAGTAAACGAATGTCTATTTTCTTTCTAATCAGAGTTTAGTATGGTGATTTTGCCATAGGCCACGCCAAAAGGGATAAGCTAGGAAAAATGGCTCATTCAAAATAATAACTTGAAAATGCTAGCCCAAATCACCACCGAAATAGCTAGAATACTTAACCAGACAAAGGTATTAGTTATGTCAAATGAGGGATGCGCGATGCGAAGTTTCATAGCCATATTGTTTATAGAATGCCCAATATACGTAGAATGTATGTTATTAGATTTAGGTATGAAAAAATATAACTATGTAAGGTAAATATAGTTTGAATCAATATAGATAAACTGTAATAGGTATAAACTATTTCCCAAGTTTATACGCGCCCTTTAAGCTGTATATAAGTGTGTTGTAAAATTTAGACCATCCTATGTAGTCACTAAATCAATCTTAATATGCCTGATTTTATGTCGGCTATCATCGAACCCTGAGCGATAGGCCAACTGGTAATAATTTAGGTGATACCACTTCTTTTTTCTATTATTGCAACGTAGTTGCATAAATAGCATTATGCTTTCAGTGCGGAGAGACTAATGGATGATTTAAGGAAAGAGATTTTATTGGTTGTGCTTTTGTTTAGCGCTCTTTCAGTTAGTTGGGCGCAATCGGGGCCTTGCCACACTGTACTGAAGGGCCGGATTTTGGGACAGGATACGCACGAACCCTTAGTTGGGGCAACCGTTTATGTTCGGGAGCTGAAGACTGGCGCAGTCGCGGATTCGGTTGGATATTTTCAAATCAGTCATCTC
Source organism: Spirosoma sp. (assembly GCA_025351545.1). Classification (GTDB taxonomy): domain Bacteria; phylum Bacteroidota; class Bacteroidia; order Cytophagales; family Spirosomataceae; genus Spirosoma. Next base: position 8,377 of record JANXVQ010000011.1, on the reverse strand, counting down.
TGCTCGGGTAAGTATATTATTGATTATCAGTTTGTTGGATACAAAACTAACTCGCTGTCAATTAGTGTTGATGCAGATTCCAGTATCACGATAGCTCCAGTACAGTTAGTGCCTGACAATCAAACGTTGCAGGAGGTAGTCGTGACAGAACACCGGTCTGAAGCGCAGCAATTGCTTCAAACACAGGTAAGTTTATCGGGGGCGGCACTCGACCAAACCAGAGGCCAGTCGCTGGGCGAGAGTCTGAAATCGTTGACTGGACTGTACTCTATCCAGACAGGTCCCAGTATTTCTAAGCCGGTTATTCATGGATTATACAGTAACCGAATTATTATTCTCAACAATGGCATTCGTCAGGAAGACCAGCAGTGGGGTACTGAACATGCGCCACAGGTAGATCAGTTTTTAGCTTCCCGGCTGACAGTTATTAAAGGAGCCGCCAGTATTCGATACGGCTCCGATGCCATTGGGGGGGTAATTTTAGTGGAACCGAAAGCCATGCCAACGCTGCCTGGTATAAATGGTGAGATAAATATAGTTGGGGCAACAAACGGCGGCCTGGGCGTGGCATCTGCCATGCTGGAAGGGGGCTTCTCTAAGAAGCTAGCCGGCCTGAGCTGGCGGTTGCAGGGAACACTGAAACGGTCTGGCTATGTAAAAACGCCCGATTATTATCTGGAGAACACCAGCTATCACGAAAATAACGTCTCCGGCGATTTACATTATGATAACCGGAAGTTTGGTATCGAACTGTTTTATAGTCAGTTTGATACGAAAATCGGCCTGTTTACGGGTGCTCAGGTTGGCAGCTTAGCGGATCTGTACACAGCTATCAGCCGTCCTGAACCGTTGGCGCAACCCGGTTTTTCGTACGCCCTCGACCGCCCTTACCAGGCAGTACACCACGACTTATTTAAGGCGCGGGCTCACGTTCACTTCCAGAAGGGAGGAACGCTGACAGCTACCTTTGCCCAACAGCAAAACACCCGTCGGGAATATGATTACATTTCGTTTAGCGGAGTAGGTACGCCGGAATTGTCCCTCAAATTGGTCACTCAAACGGCTGATTTGACTTGGGAGCATGCTCCTATTAAATCCAGAAATGCTGGTCAATGGTCAGGAAGTGCAGGGTTCAATGGCATTACGCAGGGAAACGTACGGCAGTATCTGTTTCTGATTCCTAATTTTCGAAACTATGGCGCGGGCCTGTTCGCTATTGAACGGTACGCCGTTGGTCGATTAACGGTGGAAGGAGGTTTACGCTACGACTACCGATGGCTTCGGGCTTATTTTCTCGATGAAGTATCGAAGCAGACCTACTCTAAAACACATAACTGGCAAAACGCTAACGGCTCATTGGGAGCGGCTTATCAACTGCGCCCCGACCTAACGCTGACAGCCAATTTCAGCACGGCCTGGCGCGCCCCAAACGTGGCTGATCTGTATTCTAATGGCCTGCACCAGAGCGCAGTCGCCTACGAACGGGGTAATCCGGATTTGCAGCCGGAGCAGGCGTATAATGGTAACCTTGTACTGGCTTACGCAGGCAAACGATTAAGTGGAGAGGTTGGCATTTATAACAATCGAATCGATAACTACATCTACCTCAAGCCCGATTCGGTCCCGATTGTCCGGCAGCGGGGGGCGTTCCCGTCGTATACTTATTCTCAGGTGAAGGCAACATTTAGGGGTATTGACGCAACGCTGACCTATAAATTTACGGATCGACTTTCGCTGACAACCAAAAACTCACTCTTGTTCGCTTATAACCAGACAGACCACGATTACCTCGTATTTATCCCGCCTAACCGCTCCGACAATAACCTGCGTTACGATTGGTCGCGTTGGGGGAAACTATCGAATCTGTATGTTTCGCTGAATGGGCTGTATGTGTCCCGGCAAAGTCGTGCCCCCGCCGTGACAACCCAGCAGGAAAATGGACAGGTTATTTTTACCGGAGATTTTGCCCCGCCACCGCCCGCTTATTTTCTGGTGGGGGCCGAGTTAGGCTTTCTGGCTCAACTGGGTACGCATTCGTTGAACGTCATTTTGAGTGGTACTAATCTCGCCAATGTAGCTTATCGTGATTATTTAAACCGCTTTCGCTATTTCGCCGATGAACCGGGCCGCAGTATACTGCTGAAGCTTAAACTGCCGCTGGCGTTTACCAAACGTTCTTAAACTGCTTATCAACAGCCTGTTATACTTATAAATTTCTTGTGTTATGAATTACGTAAAGAAGCCGTTTTTGTTATTTGGTTTGATTGCGCTATTGACTGGAGCCTGTACTAAAGACGAGCAGAATGTTGCCCCAACAGACGACAACGAAGCCATCACAACGGCCACGCTAACGCTCACCAATAAGGCAACGCCAACCGATATTGTGACAGCCACTATCGAAAACCTAAACACAACCGCTGATTTCAGTAAAGCAACGCTAAACCTGAAAGTTAACACTACCTACACAGGTCTGGTGACGCTGCTGAATAAGACAAAGACGCCAACGCTCGATGCTACGCAAGAAATAAGGGAAAAGCTTAATGAGCATCTGTTCGTTTATACACCCACACCCGCTACCCTACTGACGGTGACGCTTACTGATAGAGATACGAACCCGGCACCCGGTCCGTATCCCGTAGGGCTTACAACCGAAATAAAAACGGGCGCGGCTGGGTCCGGTAAATTAAAGGTCGTACTGCGCCACCAGCCAACTGTCAAGAATGGAACAGCTACACCCGGCTCGTCGGATTTGGATACCGACTTTACCGTGGTGGTTAAATAAAGTCGGTATCCATAAATAGAAAGACCTGACTCCCCTGAGGAGTCAGGTCTTTCTATTTATGTAGTGATAGCCGAGGTTACTGACAGCCGGAAAGCGGACAGAGAAGCACAGGAACGCTCCACTCGATAGCCAACGGGCAGAAACGGGAAGAGGAAGAACGGATACGAAAAGCCGAAGAAGAGAAGGAAGCCCAGGCCAGTGAGAGAGTAACCGAATGGCAGAGTTCGTATCAATTTGTATACCGAACAAGAAATACAAGTGGAGCTGGTGGTTACACAATAGGGTTTGTTTGTATATTACAACTTTGTAATCTGCCCACACAGACATGACCCCCGAAGCCCTTGCCCGGCAGATCATTGACCGGATGTTGGTCGATGCCGGCTGGATTATACAGGATGTTAAAACACTGAATTTCTCAGTTGGGTTGGGTATTGCCATACGGGAGTATCCTACCGATTCCGGACCCGCCGACTACCTGCTTTTTATCGACCGAAAGCCCGTTGGCGTTATTGAGGCCAAAGCCGGGGGGGCCATCCTAACCCCGGTCGAAGAACAGTCGGCCCGGTATGCCGTCAGTAAGTTAAAATGGCAGAAAGACCATAAACCCCTGCGGTTCATCTATGAATCGACCGGTGCCGAAACCCATTTTACCGATACCAGTGATCCTGCCCCCCGAGCCAGAGAAGTATTTTCCTTCCATCGGCCGGAAACACTCCGGGACTGGGGTAAACAGGGGGTTTCATTACGAGAAAGGTTACAGGGCTTTCCGGAACTCGATACCCGACATTTGCGGGATTGCCAGATAACGGCAGTTAATAACCTCGAAAAGTCATTCGGCAAGAATCAGCCTCGGGCTCTGGTGCAAATGGCTACCGGCTCGGGCAAAACATTCACCGCCATTACCGCTACGTACCGGCTGTTGACGTTTGCCAAAGCCCACCGGATTCTGTTTCTGGTTGATACCCGGAATCTGGGTGAACAGGCCGAACAGGAGTTTCAGGCCTTTACTCCGAATGATGACCCCCGGAAGTTTAACGAACTCTATAACGTTCAGCGGCTCAAGTCCTCCTTTGTCGATCCGTCGGCTCAGGTCTGTATCAGTACCATTCAACGGATGTATTCCTCGCTCCGGGGTGAGGAGATCGATGAGTTGGCCGAAGAAGAATCACTGAATGAGCGGGTTATTACCCCGGTTTCCAGAGAGGTGGTCTATAACGCCCGGATTCCCATCGAGTCGTTTGACTTTGTGATCATTGACGAATGCCACCGGTCAATCTACAATGAGTGGAAACAGGTTCTGGATTACTTTGATGCCTTTTTGATTGGCTTAACGGCCACACCCGACAACCGGACCTTCGGGTTCTTCAATCGAGATGTAGTTAGTGAATATACCTATGAACGGGCTGTGGCCGATGGGGTCAACGTTCCGTTTGACGTGTATTCTATTGAAACAGAAATTACCAGAAATGGGGCTGTCGTCAAGGCTGGCGAATGGGTCGATAAACGGGAACGGCAAACCCGCCGAAAACGATGGGAGCAATTGGATGAAGAAGCGGTTTACACCGGTTCAGCTCTCGATCGGGATGTCGTAAACCCGGATCAGATCCGAACAATTATCCGAACGTTTCATGATAAGCTGCCCGAGATTTTTCCCCGTCGGACGGAGATACCCAAAACGCTGATTTTTGCCAAGAGCGATTTTCATGCCGATGATATTATCAAAACCGTCCGGGAAGTGTTTGGCGAGGGAAACGAGTTCTGCCGGAAGGTGACCTACAGTGTGGGCAAAAACGGTGGCGAGAAACCCTCTGAGGTGCTTCAGCAGTTCCGGACAGCCTATTATCCCCGAATTGCGGTGACCGTCGATATGATTGCTACCGGCACGGATGTTAAGGCTATCGAATGCCTGCTGTTCATGCGGGATGTTAAGTCCCGGTCCTATTTTGAACAGATGAAAGGCCGGGGAACCCGTACCATGCCCGGCGATGATCTACGAAAAGTAACCCCGTCGGCTGTTGGCAATAAAACCCACTTTGTGCTGGTCGATGCGGTAGGGGTGAGCAAGTCCATGAAAACGGATAGTCGGCCCCTGGAACGTAAGCCGGGGGTTTCGCTGAAAAATCTGCTCTGGAACGTAGCCCTGGGGGGAGATACGTCAGAAGATACGTTGACCTCTCTGGCTAACCGCCTTACCCGGCTGGAAAAACAGTTAAGTCCGGCCGAACGAAGCCAGCTGACTACCGCTGCCGGGGGTAAAACCATCAATCGGGTCGTTAATGAGCTACTCGATGCCTATAATCCCGATAAAATTGAGGAACGGGCCCAGCGTGGACTCGCTCAATTGCTTCAGGAAGCCACCGGAGAACCCGTTACACCGGCTATTATTGACGATGCCCGTGAGGAATTAATCCGGGAGGCCACGACTGTATTTGATGATCCCGGCTATCGGGACCTGATTGAATCCATCCGTCGGAACCATGACCAGTTGATTGATGGTGTCAATCTGGATACAGTGCTTACGGCCGGATGGGATGCGTCGATGGCTGAAAAAGCCGGGACGATAGTGGACGATTTCAAAGCCTATCTCTATGCGCATCGGGATGAGATTACCGCTCTTCAGATCTTCTACAACCAGCCCAACCGACGACGGGAGGTAACGTACCGGCTGATTCAGGAGGTGGCTGAGAAGCTGAAAGTGGATCGTCCTGACCTGTCTCCGTTTACCGTCTGGAAAGCCTGTGAGGTTTTAGAAAGCAGTACCAATCAATGGGGAAACGGCAACCGGAATGCCGGAGCACAGCCAAAAAACGAACTGATCGCTTTGGTATCGTTGATAAGACGAGTTCTGGGTATCGATGCCGAGTTAACCGCCTACGATCAAACGGTAAACCGAAACTTCCAGAACTGGGTGTTCCGCCAGCAGGCCGGGTCGTTGAAGTTCACCGAGGAACAAATGGAGTGGCTGCGGATGATGAAAGACCATATTGCCCGGTCTATTCACATTGACAAAGATGATTTTGATCTTGCCCCTTTTATAGAACATGGCGGTTTAAGCCGACTCTGGAACCTGTTCGGGGACCGTACTTTTCCGTTGATTGATGAACTGAACGAGCAATTAGCGGCCTGACGATCTTACACCCCCTCCGCTAGTAATCGCTTGTATTTCCGTTTGACAGAAGCTGATTGAGTAAAACAACGTTTGACCAGTCCAAACTCATTAGCTGTTAGTTGGCCAATGATCTGATAATCGGCTCCTTCGACCGGGTAAATATCAGTCAGAGTTGCTATAAGGTATTCGTCAATCTGATGACCGTACAGGAACGTATTTTTGGGAAATGACCATCCCTGAGTCGTAACCGGTTGGCCCGCTATAAATATGTAACAGTTAAAGTTAGCTTCTGCCAATTCAACACAACCATGAGCTATTGACTGGGAGGACGGTACATAGTCCTGACTGGATGGCAGCGTAGCCAGAATAGTTTGATCGCCCGTTACTTTCAAAACCAGAAAGTATTTGGGTTTGGCTGTGTTCCCCGACTTGAAGTAAAATGGGTCGAAATAGAGCAGTGAACCTTCTGTAAACACGTGAATAAGCTATAAAAAAATGAGCCCCTGTCTTGGGCCTGATGAGGTTGATTTATACTTTCAGAGCCCGGCTTTGTTCCAGGAATTCTAGCTGACCGGCATACATCCGTTGCTTTTCTGGCATGTCGTTCAGTAAACGGCCGAAATCAATTTCGTAGTTTGTCGTGTTCATCCGCCCTTGTTCTAAGTACTCTAACACGCCGTTCTCGCGGGCTGTCTGGTACCAGAGCGAATGGGGCCGGTGGGTTACTTCTACCAGACGTTCGGCTGTGAGCGGACCGTAGGTTTTAGCCACCATTGCCAACAGGTCCATTTCGTTATCGGAAAATTCATCGTCCGAAAAGGGCTGATGGGCCTCTATGAATGTCTTGCCATCTTGTTCCTGACGTTGGATGTAGTTGGCAAGCAAAACAGGCTCCTCGGCCGACAGATCAACGAAAATATCTTCGGCTACCGGTCCCAGCCGCCAGACCAGAAATGGCATGTTGAAAAACGGCAAGCCATAGGTTTTTACCGAAACCTCCTGAACCAGATAAATCAGTTTGAGGGCTTTGGTTTTAGAAACCGGCCCCAGTTGATTGATCAAGTAGATGAGGGTGTTGCCAAGTTTGGCTAAATCGGCTTGAGTATAGGGTTGACTTTTGGTCATTTGTTAGAAAATGGGATTACAAATATACGTAATATAACCGCAAGAGTCAGGCTATGGTTAGGCTAACCAATTGACTTTCAGTGAAAAAATAATCATTCCATCAGGTTTTACCTAATCTGCCTGTTGGCTAATGTAGCTGGCAGAGCCTTCAACTGCCCCGCCAATTTTATAACTTGCCCGTTCATTACCGATTAAAATCATGTCAGAAATACAGTTGCCGGAAGGTTGGGTTTGGAAGAAGTTGGGGGATGAGTTCAAGATCGCTACCGGAACTACACCATCAAAAAATGACCAAGCTAACTATGGACGAGATATTCCCTTTGTTAAGCCACCTGAATTGGTTCAGAAAAGTGTATTCAAATCTAAAGACTACCTGTCAAATTCTGGTGCTGTAAAGGCCCGAATCCTTCCCGAGAATTCTGTACTAGTTTCCTGTATAGGGAACCTCGGAAAAATTGGTATAAACCGGGTCCCAGTTGCCTTTAACCAACAGATAAATGCTATTTTAGTCAACAAATATCACTGCCCAGAGTGGGTTTTTTACTATTGTCAGTCTTCAGATTTTAGAAACAAATTAGAAGCAGTATCTTCTGCTACTACAATCCCAATAGTCAATAAGTCTAAGTTTGAGGGTATCACTATCCCCCTTCCACCACTCCCCGTACAACTCCAGATCGTTGCTAAGATTGAGGAGCTGTTTTCCGAGTTGGATGCCGGAGTAAAGGAGCTACAAACGGCCCTATCCCGGCTGAAGACGTACCGGCAGGCGGTACTCCATCATTATCTCAACAACCCGGATTGGGAACGGGTGAAGTTGGGGGATGTTTGTTTGATTCAGAGAGGCAAATCTAAACATAGGCCGAGAAACGATAAACGGCTTTTTGGTGGTAACTATCCGTTCATCCAAACAGGAGAAGTAAGAGAAGCAAACGGAGGAGTAATTAACAAATTCACCCAGACATATAGTGACTTTGGTTTACAACAGAGTAGGTTATGGCCCAAGGGAACAATGTGTTTAACTATAGCAGCCAATATTGGCGAAACAGCTTTTTTAGGATTTGATGCTTGTTTCCCAGACAGTGTGGTTGGAGTCATAGCCAATCAGGATTTGGTAGATCTACACTACATCAATCATTTTATTATGTCTTATAAAGCTTATCTAGATGCTACTGCCCCAGCTACTGCTCAGAAGAATATTAATGTTGAAATACTAGATAGAATTCGTAACTGTTTAGGTGGTCCACTGGAAACGGCCTGTAAGCACGTTGGCTAATTGCTCAACGACGTTACACTTCTGCTTGCGCATAGTAGCAATGAAGCCCGTGATTCGGGCATACGTGTGTACCCCGGTTTGCGTTCTA
>JANXVQ010000965.1 GCA_025351545.1 Spirosoma sp. | reverse complement strand
GGTGGCGGCTGTGCAGGTAAGAAAAATAGGCAAAACCATTATCATCGTTTCGCCCGATACCCATCTCGGCGGGCTGTCGTCCTGAATTTACTACAGCGAAGTCGTGGCAAATCGTGTACGATTTAGAAGATCTACCCCAGGAATCGGTCGAGGGATACCGTTTTTAGGCCCAGCCATCGGCTGAAAAAGGAAATGTGCCGGCCGACTCGCGTAGAGCCGGAGCCCAGGCCCCCTATCAACCTGGCTGACTGGCCAGTCCCTGGAGGTCAAGTGCCTTGGTTTTAGTCTGGGGAGGTAGCCAACAGTCCGGGAAAATGTTTCAGATTACTGGACATAGAGCCGTTGGGGCGTCAAAAGTGTTTGCGCAATCGATTCTACGTAGCGGATGAATAGGGTTAATGACTGCACATGACGAGGCAAACAGGTGATGCCCTGACGAAAGGCTCTTCCTCGTGCTTTATAGCGCCATGGCCCCGCTCCCGTGTGTTCGCCATGGACACATTAACCTTATCAGCTAACCAATACTTAGTCAGCGCATTATCTGGCTAACGATATCAGTGAAGGTGGCCGTCTGGTTTTGCTGGTCTTTAGCCGTAACCGAGTCGCGGAGTTTTAGTCGCGTATACACGTGTAGGTCCGAGTCGATCAACTCGACGTTCTCCCGCTTTCCGTCGGCGGTTTGCGTGCCCTGATAAATCAACACCGCGCTGACCGGATCGGCCGCTGGGTCTTTTTTTGATTTATAGACTTTTAGGGCACAGGCCGTAGGGAACGTTATACCTTTCTCCAAATCCTGACGAACCACCGTCAGCAGGTTCTGGAGTTGCTGCAGGGTTTCCTGGGGCCGAAAGTGGTAATAGACTTTATCCTCAGCCGCCGACTGTTTCGTTTCAATATAGCCCAGCATCGGCCCCAGCGCCCCAATCAGCGACAGGGATTTATCGGAGGGAATCACGATGGGGTCAACCAGCAGCAGGTTTCTGGGTTTGATATGGCTGGCGAAATAACCCGAGGCCACCAGCTCCAGTAATAAAGCACCACTTGTGGAGGAACCAAGCAAGCTTATGTTTTGATAACCGGCCTTTTCCAACTGGCTGTACTCATCCATAATGGCCGCCTGCCAGTCGTGCCAGGTCGATGCCTTGAACTCATCGTAACTTCGCCCGTGTCCGCCCAGCAGCACCTGAGACAGGTAAAAATCAGTCCGGCCGTTGGACCAGCTACGGAATTCATCCCACTCAAATGTGGTGGCTGAATAGCCGTGACAGGCAATAATAACGGGCTTCCTGGCCTGTTCAGGTGTTGGGCTTGGTATTGCCTTCGATACCAGGTAGGTCGCAGGATGATAAAGTGACGGGTCGAACAAGGTGCCCGAATCCAGCATGTCTTTTGTGATGGTGGGTTCTGATGAACAGGCCAGGCCAACGACAACCAGGACCAATAGACTACTAATTGTTTTCATATTAGTTTTTGGTCGTTTTAACAATGGTCCAGCTAATACTGGTCTGGACAAAAACAGGATACAGTGTGCCCGGCCCGGAAAGTCCGTTGCCCGTAATCAGGTTGTAACCGACAGACGCATTGATTTTGAGCGGAAAGTTGGGACAGTAACACAAGCCAAATTCGGGCGATGCCAGCAGGGATGTTCGGGGCAAGTCGTCGAAAAGGGGGCTTCCATAATTGGCAGCAAAGTATCCTACATTGGCCTTGACTACCGGCTGAATCAACCAAGTCGGCCGAAAGTAATACGAAGCTGAGAGCAGGTAGTTATCCTGCTTGACGGCGTTCGAGTGAAAAGCCGTTCCCAGTCGGGAGCTGACGTAGCTCAGCCCGATAGCCGGTTAGAAGCTAGTTTTGGGTGGGTGTACTGCACCGTAATCCCATTTTCGGCATACAGATTAATTGATTTCTGAAGCCGAATGCCAATGTCCAGAACGCCCCCGGCAGATCGCGCCGGGGCCGCTTGTGCCGAACGTTCCTGTCCAGATGCGGGCGCAAGGGCGATTCCGACCAGCATAGGAATCAGCAGGTAGATAGTTCTCATAAAGAGGTGGGGCTGGTTGACGAATTTGGTGAGCGTGAAGCTACGATAGTATTCATACTTTCGGTTAAAAAATTTGTCTGCCAATTTTCGGTTAATCGAAATCAGCAACGGCCCTCCCTTTTGATAAGCTTCGATGCGTACTCGTTCTGCGCCCGGACTGAATCGGGCTGATTTCGCGATGCCAATGCCGGTTATACTTAATCCAGGTAAACTGTATGTCAGACCAGCCGACGATGTAGCCGGAGCCGGTGAACTGGTTGACCTACCCAATGAGACGAGTGCCCCTGCCACTGTACCAAGTGCATTAGTTACAGCACGCTCTGCTGCAGCCAGGGCGACGCCTAGACCTATTGTGACGATTCCCGGGACAATATTACCGGCACTGCCACCTCGCCTACCCGTAAATAAGCGGTGAATGGCCCGCAGCGTATCGCCATAATGTGAGAGTTATGCAACAATCACGTCCGATCTAATTCTACATCTGCCCTTCAGGAAATCGGACCGTTCCATAAGCGCTGATCTAAAATCAGATCCTGACTACCCAAAATAGTAATGTCCTGATAAAGGCGATGCCTGGGATGCATTAACACGTTATAGGAAATGTCCATAACCGCTGAGGGGACACCGATGCCTAAGTCAAGCGGACTTTGCAACCATTCCCAAAAAATCGACTGCGTTAAGGGTAAAGCTGTTGGATAAGCCCACTCATCAGGCAGCAAATCAGGGTAGACCCAACGGACTTCATTATCTGGAATTTGTAACGTGAAGATGCGCAAGGCCGGAAGTTGGTCATAGGGTATTTTAGGAAAATGAACTAACATTTCCAGCAACGCTAAGGCGGGTGAAGTAGCCGTATAGAGAATACCCACACCGGGTGGATTCCACCGTCCACCCGCGATCTCGGCTCCAATCACCGAAAGTGGGTCGTGCCAATAAGGCTCCTTTAAAATGCGATAGACCTCCACACCAACGGCTGATTGCGACCGGACTTAGCTAAATACTCCTGACTCGATACGGGTAAAAACATTATCAACCAGTTTACAGCCCGTGACCGTATCCAGTAACGATAAAGGAGTCGGATAAGGCAGCATAGGTCCCCCGGCGATTAGCCTATAATTGGTCAATCGCTCCCGACGAGCCTGCGCAGCAGCTGACAAATCGGGGGGGGGTTGCTTAGTACCCATCTGGGCTATAGGACGGGGAATATACTCCGTCACAGGCGAGGCAAAGCCTACCTCAGGGGTAGCCAACTCGGCTAAGGGTGTACGAAGCCAAGTATAAAAACCCTCCCGATGCCCGTCAAAGATGTTAAGTCCATGCTGAAATAGTTTCTCCAGCAATAACAGCCGCTCGGAAAGGGGAACCGATAATTCCCCTTGATGATGATGGTATAAATTTCGTTCTGTGACCCCCAAAACCAGCGCCATCTGCTTTTTGGTTAACCCTCCTAACAGAGCTACTTCGTTAACCCGACTACGGGGTAGCTTCTGACGAGCCTGTAGAATTAGATTAGTGGTAGAAAAGCCCCAGCCCAGACCAGACAACTTTCCAGATGGCGTTATCATAACATTATGAAGTTTTGCAGAAATATAACTGAATTATTTCAAAATAAATTTTCGTGATTCTTTTTAAGAAACTACTTTCTCAGAAATTCTGAAAGTAGTTATTGTCCAGTAAGTTACAGGTGATGGTTGCCGGGGTATACATATACCCCTCCTCTTCTCGAAAGGCGTTTAGAAAAACGTCCGGATCATTGCCCTCAGGTATTTTTCTCATCAGCTGGGTAAGCTACATCTTGTCATAGCGAGTGATTAAGATTCATTCCTCTGGTTAGTCCCTTTTGCGAATGTATAAGGTGGTGATGCCCTGACGGATTTGAGTGGGATAAGTGGCCAGCTCGCGGTCAATGAATTTATTGTCCTGGGGCACAGGCCGGGTGATGTAGTAGGGATCAATAAAGATGATATTCAAGCGCTCATGGACCTGGTTCTTGATTCGCTCGGTATGCTTTAGGAGGTGTTCATTATCACTGTCCAGCTGGGTCAGGGTGGCATCGGCGAAATAGCGGAAGGTACAGTACCAATAGCGGTAGTAATGGTGGTAATTGGAAAAACAGTACTGATAGTCCTGAGGCAGTTTTCGAACCGATCGCAGTAATTCATCATTCTGCTGTAGCTCTTGCATCTGGGTGGGACTGAGTTGTTGCACCAGGGAGCGGTTGAGTAATTCATCCCGATACTCTTTGAGATGGTGAATGACCTGCTCGATTGGGACGTTGCGGTCGAGTTTATACTTGTGTTTCATATAAAATGAGAGGGAGATAGCGGGTCGCTCAAAATTGATGAGCTTAAGGTTTTTGAGGGGTTTGCCTGGTCTAAAGTAGGGTCGGTATAGTTCCATGTGCTGCATGGGGACGAAATAGTACTCCAGGTGGGACTCCTGAGGCAGGGCACTAACCTGGTTGATGATGGGTGTCAGAGATACGGCGTGCTTTTTGAGCATGAGCCGAATAGCGGCTAAGGGGGCTTGATCGTCTCGTTTCTGAACCATGCAACTAGTCTGTTTTATTTCCCTTAAAGGTAAATAAGTAATCTTTTCTTTCCTAAATTCTTTTTCCCCTTTCCAAAGATTTTTTTACTTTTTGATTTTTTATCATTTTATCAATGATTTATTTGATTGATTTAGAAACCCTATAACGTACTAAAAATCAGTTTGTTATGATATACAAACGGAGGTTTGGTAGGTTACAAACGGAGGTTTGGTAGGTTAAAATAGTCTTACAAACGGAGGTTTGGTAGGTTACAAACGGAGGTTTGGTAGGTTACAAACGGAGGTTTGGTAGGTTACAAACGGAGGTTTGGTAGGTCAGGTTTGATACGAGTGATATTCTCCTTTTTTAATGCATAATCAGGGCTTGGAAGAGACTTTGTACGTGGAAACCACATACTATTTTAAAGTCCTGGGATATAAAAAGGAGGTTTAGTAGGTGTTTTAAAAGCTATTTTCTCGAAAACGGAGGTTTGTACAATCAAAATCCTTTTTCTACATTTGAGTGTTTAAAATGTTACCTAACACAAGCCAGATGAGCAATATACCGGAATTTGTTATTTCTGCTCCTACTCTTTTCAGTAGACACTCTACGAATTATCAGCCCAATTTCTTCACTGAATCGCGGCAAGAGTTTACCGAGATGGAGAAGAATATTGTTACACTGGTAATCAATCAAATCGGTCATATGGCTTTGAAAGGGGAAATAAAACCTGATACTAACCTTCGATTTCATATACCCTACTCTGAATTAACTACTAAGCGGTATGATCAGGTGGCCAATGCTTCTGAAACTCTCCAATTAAAACGCATAAGTTACCGAAACGATAAAACTCAGAAGTTCCATTTTATTGTCCCTTTCCCCAGCATCAAATCCGAAGTAGTTGATGGTAAGAAAATGATAGAGCTAACCATGTTTGCAGATGTGGTGCCCCATTTTGCCCAGTTAGGGAAGCGATACACCAAGTATGAGTGTGATATTATGCTATCGCTCAATTCCGTTTATGCCAAGCGCATGTTTGACATTGTCAGCATGTACCAATGCCGGGGCCAATATCGCTTTACTTACCAAGTAGATCTGCTGATGGATATCCTGAATTGCCCAGAAGGATACACCTTCAATGATTTCAAAAAAAATGCGCTCTGGGTAGCCCAACGACAACTACAGGAAAAAGCAGGAATCAGTCTTGATTGGATACCTACCAAGAAAGTAGGAAAAAATATAGTGGAACTTGAATTCAGTGTTAAAACGACCCACCAGTTAGCTGCTGAAGGTGTCAAGAATGATCGAGAGAATGTTAATAAAATGTCGATCAATGAAGCGGTTGTCACAGCCTGGCAATTAATGAAAAAATACAAGCTTAAAAGCTGGCAGAAAGATCTTATTGCTTCAGAACATCATTTACTGGAAATTTTTTTTCGGGTTGACTCGGAACTGGCTAATGGGTTACGTCAAGAAGTCAAGAACCCAACCGCTTATTTAGTAAAATCACTGGGTATTGATCAGCTAAAAGCACCACAACCGAAGACTAAGGCTAATTCAAAGCAAGACTTATCTGTTCCTTCACTTTTTCCGCCGGGTCCTACTGTCCGTACTGGAACTTCCCAATCAATCAACGCCATTTTTGACAGTCTAGGCCTTTAACAGAACCGCAGGTAGATCTTCTAAATCGTACCGCAGCCGCAGGCCGCACCATTCGCCACGATTTCAATGTAGCCACTCTAGTTTGATAACTATCTGAATAGTCAAAGCTAAGCGCATTTAGATAGCTCAAAGGGCCAAAAATGCTTAAACAGATGAAGGAGATATCGTATAGACCTCGCTCCTATTTGGCATTGGGTTACTTTTCCCTTGGTCTTCACGGTGAATACTCCCGCATTGCCAATTAGAATTAAGTACTTACCTAAAACAGAACTCAGTTTTTCGGTTGGTTATCTAAGTGGAGAGACATATTCACCAGGAAAAAGTCCGCGTTTTGTTTTGGATAAAAGAAGTTCTTTCTACTTTTACAAAAGATAATATTTTGTCCTTAAGCCTATGATTAACCAGGAAAAATTAGTTCGGTTCCTGCGTTCGAAACCTGCCTTAAATCTATCCCAGATTGAAAAGGAAGCTGGTATTCCCTCTAAGACGCTGCACAAAGCCCTGTCTGATCAGAAAAATATTCCAGCCAAGCACTTGCCAGCCTTAGACGAAGCGGTACGGAAATACGGGTATTCGGAAGCCCTGTTTGATAAAGCCAAAGTGATTTCGATTGTTAACCATAAGGGCGGAGTTGGTAAAACTACAACAACCATCAACGTGGGTAAAGCTTTAAGTTTACTTGGAAACAAAGTGTTACTCGTTGATATGGATTCACAGGGGAATCTATCACAGTGCTTTGGTATTCATGACCCTGATAAGCAAGTTATTGATGCTTTACTAACGGGATCAGACCTTCCAATGGTTGAAATTTCAAGTAATTTATTCCTTTCCCCTTCCGATATACGCATGGCGTACCGAGAGTCGGAGTTAGCGAATTCCATAGGAGCAGATCGCCGACTTGCATTGAAATTGGAAGATGAACGAGACAAGTTTGATTATATACTCATCGATTGCCCGCCAAGTCTAGGCATTTGTACTACCTGTTCGCTAGTTGCATCAAACTACTGCGTGGTTCCGATTCAGCCCGAGGCCAGCGCCTACCACGGTGTAGAAAGCCTATTTAATCGAATTGCGGAGGTCAGAAAATACATTAATCCTACTTTATCGGTAAAAGGAATTGTTTTTACCATGGTTCACAAGAACCAGAGTATTCATAAAAGTATGATGAGTCATATCCGGGACACCTACCGAAACTTCCCCATTTACGAAGCAATCATTGAGGTGTCTACCATTATTAAGCAATCGCAGGTTGCAAAAGAAGATTTATATACCTACTCCAACAAATCGGTCTCCTGGCAGCAGTATCATCATCTTGCCACTGAAATAATGACAATCTGACATGAAAAAGGACTTTATGAGTTCGATGCGCGAGAAGACCTCTACGCTGCCGACATCCCTCTTATCGACCGAGGAAAATATCAAGAGTCAGATTCAAATCCTTGACGAACTTCGGGATTTAATTCCTCCCCTCGCTGAAGAGGAGTATGCCCATTTACAGCAGAATCTACTCAAACACGGGGTAAAGGATCCGCTGACCGTTTGGGAGACGACCTCGACAGCTTTGCGATTTGATGAGGAAAACCGACCTATTTATGTCCTCGTTGACGGGCACAATCGGTATCGGATTAGTCAGAAACATAAATTGGATTATCGAATTAACCTGCTTCGGTTTACCAGTTTAGAGGAAGCTAAGGATTACATGATTGACTTCCAGTTAGGAAGACGTAATCTTTCGCCGGAGCAAATTGCTTACCTGAGGGGTTTACGGTATTTACAGCAAAAGACGATTCGAGGAGGAAATAAATTATCAACAAATCCTATAGTTGATGTTTCCGTGGCGTTGGGAAAGGAGTATGGTGTTAGTAGCCGCACCATCAAGCGAGATGGTGATTTTGCGGCTGGTCTGGACAAACTAAACCTTGAGCAAAAACAGGAAATACTTACGGGCAAAAAAAAGATCGTTCGATCATCCATCGAAGCGATGGCCAAAATAGATTTGGTTGCGTCGAACACAACAGTTGATGAAGTAAACTTACCCGTTAAAATAAGTCGTAAAATGGTAGGGAAGGAGGATCGAGTAAGTAAACTTGAAATTACGATCCGAGAACTTGCCACCGGAATACTTTCCCGTAAATCATGCGAACAACTTTTATTGAAAACCAATGAATTACTATCTTTACTACAGGCAAAGTGACAGCTTGTCACTTTGCCTGTAGTAAAGATAGTGAAGCCGTTTTTTTGTAAAAAACTGTCTGAAAACCCTGTGGGCATAGAAAAATGCATCCGATAAAAAGGGGATTTTGTAGCGACCAAACTTCAAAAGTCCTTCTCAGATGCCTCAGCACAAAATTAAGCAGAAAGCCCACAAAAAATATCCTACTGAACTCTCTAACCAACAATGGAAGCACTTGAAACCACTGCTGCCAACTCCCAAAAAACAAGTTGATGAGCCGGGACCACCCCGCTTGATCTGCGGGAGGTGATCAATGGAATTTTGTACTGGATGCGAAGTAGCTATTTCCAGGCAGTCTCTAAGCATTTCATAACGAAGACAAATGCAAATATCCCAAAGTGACAAGCTGTCACTTTGGGATATTTGCTGAAGGATTAAGTCAAAGCCAAGCCTTTAAACCAACGCTTAATTATTAATTCCCATGATCGTACGTAGTTAGAATTCCCTGTTTTATATCTTGGTTAAAGTCTTTGGCATTCGATTTATTAATGCATATTCGTTTGTTAAGCCGACTTAGCTCTAACAGGCTCTTAGTGAGAAAGGAGAGAGGACCACTGGACTCTGGCATGCTGAGCGTAATTTGATCGGCGGTTTGATCAATTGTAATCAATTGATTTGTTAACCCGGATTCAATGGGGTTAACCAACGATTCCAGCGAGATCGTTTTATTATAGGATTTAATTCGTTCAAGTAATTCTTCTATGAAGGGGCTGTTTGCTTCCTGATTAGGAAATGCATAACCTATTTTATACGTCCCCACCGATACAGCACGAAGCGGAAATTTAGTAATTAGCAACTGTTGAATGAATTGCAGATCGAATGCATGGCCTTTCGGATCATTATCAAACGCTAAATTAATGGTCCAGTTGGATGCCTTCTTAATCGAGTTGATGTACCGCGTTATGGTATTGACCTGTTGGGAAGTCAGCTGGCCACCCGTCGAAAAATACACCGCACTAAACGCATTATCCCCCTGCATAAACCGTAATTGCTTGTGCGAAAGCGCATCAATAGCGCTCTCAAGAACAAAAAACTGCTCCGCCTTGGGGGGCGGGTTGGACACAAATACACTGCCAGAGCGATCACTGCCGGGCGCATGAAGCTTAATACCCGCATTCCGGATCTCCAGACCCCTCACCTCCGTCGATAATCCATCATAATACGGAAAGGCTACATTAGAAAACAGAATATGCGGATGATCAGGACTCTCTTTTACCGCTGTAAAGTCCACCACCTGCTTTTTCTGAGCATCAAAATACGTGATTTGCGTAGCAATGCGATGGATAAATTCAGGGCTATTAATGATCTCCGAGCGGATATGACGAGTCTGGAGATAGTTGTTGGTTTCCAGGGGCCTGAGATCAAATAAATCCAGGGAAAAAGCGGGCTTGGGGCCCCGCTCGATGAGCTGGCTAGTCGCTCGCCGGTTTAGGGCAATTTGATCAACATCAACCCGCAGGTAATCGTAGAGAACCTGCACGATGGTTCTAAATTCATCCTTACCCGATTGATTGAAGCTAGAAAATACGGTTGATAAGCGGTTGCGAACGAAATCAATAATCGTCCCCGAATCCGTGAAGTTGCCCACGCGCTGATAGACCTGCTGGCTGGCGTCCTGGGCGTTCTTGATGAGGATGACATCGTTATAGGCAACATGTTCCAGCACCGGCCGCTTCCTGCCTTTATGTCGCTTGGGTAAATACCCATAGTGGATGGCCAGCTCGACGATGGACACGTTCGAGCGCAGCTCCTGAACGGGAATCAGGTTAGGGAACCGTTTGTTTAACTCGTCAAATTTTGTCATCCCGTAAACTGCTTGCTCCAGTAATAGTACAGTAAATTTGGCAGAAAAACCGCTTCTCTAACTAGGAATGATTGTCAATGGCGATAGGTCTGTATGGTCCCGCCCTGGTTTGATCAACGTGACCGCATGAACACGACCCTTACCCTACCCCAATGGCTTGATCGATTTCGTGATGTGACGGCTAATAAAGCAACTGACAGGCCTGAGAGCCTCTATACGTATCATTCAACAGGTGTTGACGGGGGAGCATTGACATTTCCCCAAGTCCAGTTGCTCCTGCAAACAGGCGTCCCCCTTCCAGACCAGTCCCTGCCCGATCAGTGGCTGACCATTGACCATCAGCATGCTCTTCAGCAAATACGGGCTATGGCGACTCAACGGGAACCGCTAAACCGAATGGCCATTCAGGCCGTAGCCGCCACCCTCATGCGCCACACGGGCGGCCCAATTTATTCGTTATTCAGTCAGTATGATACCAGCCGGGGCGAACTACGTCTAGATACCCATACCGCAGGCAGTCGGGCACTAATTGTTGCCCATAAATTACCCCGGGCCTTGGATCATTTACTGAAGGACATTAACACGGCCCTGACCCGGTTGAACACGCCCCGGCAGTTATACGATCTGTCATTTGAGGCCCATTTTCAACTCCTGACGCTTCATCCCTTTGGGGCGGGTAACGGTCTGATGGCTCGGCTGCTGATGACCTACATTCAGCAGTTTCACCAACAGCCCCTGAGTTTGGTTTATGTGGATAGTCGAATTCCGTATCGAAATGCGTTAGCGGTCAGTTGGCGACAGAAAACACCCGTGTCCATTGTGCGCTTTATGCACAACCAATTCATTCGGTTTCTACAAGAAGGCATTGAGCAGCCATAGAGAAGTCCCGATAGGTATATGTTTGATGAGAAAGAAGAATCGATCCGGTTATTTTGGGAGGCTGCCAAATCCTGGCTACTCTCAACTTAGCCTGTCCTGTACCCAATCGATTTGACCGCAGTACAGCTCGTCCATTCTTACCGGATATCCGGCGCTGTGACAACGGGGCCGACTGCCCGGCTATCCTATAAATCCTCGCTACCCAAATTTGGCGACGCAGATGAAACGGCATTGTCCTGAAAACCAATGGGACGTTTAAATAAACGATTTTATGTAGGTGTGGGGTAACTAGTTCCGTTTTAGTAACAGGCAACTATAATCCACTGCTTTTTATCAGCGAATGGGTTCTCCGCTTATAGGCGGTCCAGTCGGCCCCCGTCAACCCGCACTTCAGCCCCTTGCACAAAGGCGGCATCATCTGAGGCCAGATAGGCAATCGTGGCCGCCACATCCGCCGGTTTGCCAACGTCGGCACGGTCAATGTGCTCAACGCCCGATTTTACATTCGGGTTATTCCACAACATAGGCGTATCAATAGCCCCGGGCAAAACCGCATTGATCCGTAGCCCCTTGGGCTTCCCTTCCAGCGCCGAGGAACGCGTTAGCGAGAGCACAGCGGCCTTGGCCGCGGCATAGGGAGCAACCAGGGGTTCGGTCTCAACGGCATGGATGCTGGCTACGTTGACCACGCAACCCCCTGGTTTCATCCACAGGAAAGCCTGCTTCGTGAAATAAAAAGTACCCAGAAGATCCACATTCAGAATGCGCAGCCAATCCTCCCCGGTTAACTCTTCCAGCGCCTTAAATTGCATTAATCCAGCGTTATTGACGATCACATCCAGCCGGCCAAAACGCGCCAGAGTCCCACTAACCGTAGCCTCTACCTGGGCTTCGATGGCTACGTTGCAGGTACTGCCCCATACGCCTGGGGCACCGGCCGCCGTTACCTCGGCAAGGGCTATCTCAAGATTGGTTTCGTCAACATCGGCCAGGACCAGACGGGCTCCTTCGGAACGCCAATCGTTGGGCGATGGCCAGCCCAATTCCGCTGGCTCCCCCCGTCACAATCGCTACTTTATCCACAAATCGCATCATCGTTAAGTGTCGGACTGGTTGGTTTTGGAAACACTATTGATTACGTGCTGACGAGCCTGTTTAGCATCCGCTTTTTTTTGCTGAGCCCAGGGTTGATCGCTCTCGCTGGGCATGATGATGGGCACTTGTAAACATACACTCTGGGCGGGCAGCACCTGCTGCCAATCACTGATCAGTTGTTTATAAGCCTGGCCTACGGGGCGAATCTGACGATTGAGATCACACAGGCCCAGTGGGTTCACCGTACCCTTATTGTCGCGTAAAGCGCAGTCCCAATCGACCTAGTCGGTAAGGGAATACCAGGTAAATCCGATCATCGGTACGCCATCATTGCGAACGCGTAATACGTTGGCCCATTCTTTCCAGAGCCAGTTCACCGCTTCGTCCCCGTTGGGACCCTGCCAGAGGTTGGTTTCTGTATGCATGACCGGCAAGCGATACCGGTCGTGGTATTGGCGGGTAATCACGTGGTAACCAAATACCTCTCCTGACGCACGAGTACTGCCATCTGCAGCCACTCGATGCTCGTTGGTTTGATAATAGTCATTGCCCATAATACAATACTGTTTCAGGTTATGGCTCAGAAAGAAGTGATACTCGTTTCGATTCATGCCATTGTCCAGTAAATATTCATACATCTCCGAATCGACCCGGCGTCCATAATTGAGATTAAGGGATAAAAACCGCTTGGCATTCAGGATCTCAGCGGGTTTAATAGCGGCCGGGTTTTCGGCATGGAAATACTCGCTGGATTCGCTCTGGATAAATAAAGCGTCCGGCCTTACTTCCAGGATGGCACTCATGGCCAGCACATTCGCTTTGACGATATACTTCAGGGCCGTCACAAAGGCCTTATCGCTGCGGAGTTGCTCGTTCCACCAGCCGTAGAGGGCAGAAAACTCAGCGCAGACGTACATCTCGTTGACAGGTGTATAGAGTTGAACCTAGGGAAAGCGTTGGGCAAATGCGCGGGCATAACCAGCAAACAGGGCCGGAAAGTCGGGATTCTGAAAATTGCCGATCCAGTCGGGTACGCCAAAATGACACAGGTCTACGATGGGTACGATGTTACGCAGACGCAACTCACCAAACGTTTGTTCAGCAAAAGACCAGTCGTATTTATCCTGCCCCAGGAAAGTGGTATAAATGGGTGGTCCGTAGCGCAGAAAGCGAATCCCGATTTGCTCGACCAGATCAAAATCTGTCCGCCAGTGCTGGTAATGGCCACATTTTTCCAGTTCATCCTGTCGATAGGAACCGCCCTGAATGGTGGGGTTGCTATTTTCAATGCCGGTGGCGAATAAAAATTGATTGATCATACGGTCAACTCGTCTGCGCTAAAAACAGCCTGTATCCAGGTAAGGTAGTAGCGTAACTCAGGTCGAATAGGAGTGTTTACCAAGGTCGATTAAGAGTCGATTAAGATTACCTGTTGAGCAAGAAATGGTCTGGCACACAGGGCATCTCCGAAATCTATCACACCGATAAATAAGCTATCAAAAAATACCCCTGACAGGCGACTGATTAGGCTTGGCAATTATTAAAAATTTCCGCACCCGGCACCAATTATATTGGACGTTTTTCTGAACGATTTTCAGCGGTAGCTGATATCAACATAATCCATTCATTGATAGCAAAATAGCGAGTTCATTATATAGTATTCGTTATCCTTTTATTGACCGAAAAGGACCAATTGAGTAGGGGGGATACCTGTACAGATGTCAACACATAAGTTACGTAAAGATAACGCGACGTAACATCCCTCAAGAGCTTCTCAAGTTGGTTTTGAACTATCATTTGTCCAAATGAGGCTAGCCATTAATGCACTAAAAAAACAATAGTTTTAATAACTGACCAGCGTTCCAGCACCGGTAAGCGCGGTTCCCCACAACGGCGGCCCCTGTCTGAACCGGCGTCCGGTTAAGCCGCTGCTGCTCAGTCAGCCCATAGCCTAAGCTTTTACTAGCTTCAAGATGGCTAAAACGTTACTATTCAAATATTTTTTTTGTAATATAATGATGTCATTATGACATTTGATTGAAAAATTATCAACTTTACCTAAAATTGAAATGTGTCATTAGAACACCATCTGCCACATTTTTAACTATCGAGTTAATAAACTACCTCTTTGCTTATTAGATGTTTCGCATAATTTAGACGCAAACTCATAGGCTTTATGACGTTCCACGACTAGGTATTGGGAGCGATTTCGCCATTATTATCTATCATACTAATTACACTGTAATAAAAATAATTGTTTATTTTAGCGGATGACTAAAACACACGTTAAACTCAGCCTTGAACACCAACTTTACTTGACTGACTTGTTGAGTAAAGGTACGCTCCCGGTCAAAACTATGAAGCGGGCCACCGCTTTGCTTGAACTCGACAAAGGCAAAACATTTGGGGCCGTTGCCCAACTCCTT
>JANXVQ010000903.1 GCA_025351545.1 Spirosoma sp. | reverse complement strand
ATCAGATCAGGTTCATGCATGACCGTTGCCACAAACTGCACCTTTTGCTGCATTCCTTTAGAAAGATCTTCGACATTTTTGGACCACCACGCTTTGATATCGAACTTAATGAACCACGTTTTCAGCTTCTCCATGGCCTGCTTTTCGGTCAGTCCTTTAAGTTGAGCCAAATAGAGCAGTTGTTCACCAACTTTCATTTTTTTGTACAGCCCCCGCTCTTCGGGTAGATAGCCGATCCGCTTGATGTGACTGGGATTCAGCCGCTCGCCCGCCAGTATAACCTCACCCGAATCGGGCGCTGTAATCTGGTTGATAATTCGGATAAGCGAGGTTTTACCAGCGCCATTGGGGCCAAGTAGCCCGAAAATACTGCCCTGCGGCACAGACAGGCTCACATCGTCCAAGGCCCGATGTTCGGCATATTGTTTAATAATGTGGTGAGTTTCGAGAATATTCATTTAGTTCAGGTAAAACCATTGGTGACGTTTATTAGACCCAAACTACAGGGTTTTGTTACACAACGCCAATCAATTTACGGATGAACTGTCAAACAGCTATGCAAACGGTTATAAAAAAGGCCACAACTTGAAAAGTTGTGGCCACACCAATAAAAAGTCAGTTATAATTAGGCTTTAACAACAATAGTTTTGGCCCATTTATCGCCAAACCGTTTGCTATCTGCACTAAACACCATCAGGGCATCTACTATGTTGAAAAAGGGAATCAATAAGGGCACCTGACGTGTAATGGCTGTTCCATAATCGCCAACGAGGCTTCCACCCGTATCTTCCTTGATAACCTTAATACCCATTAGTTTTTTACCTATGCTCTGCCCGCCCAGATAGCCTCCCGTAGCCGGTAATGCATCTTTTGTTAGTAAATAGCCAATGAGAATAATATAGCCAATCGGAACCAGTTTGACAGATACAAGCATTAACAGCAAGGCAGGTACGTTGCCAATAATACCATCAATAAACGCAGCAATAAATCGCTGTAGAGGAGTTGCCTTAATAGAGGCAATTACAGGAGCATAGGAGGGTTGCACAAGTACATAGGGTTTAAGTAAATAAAATCAATCCTCTAACATACAACATCGGCAGTGAATCCCAATACAATCTTGTACAAACTACCTACGATTTATTAAGCGGTAACTTCTTTATTTTCAGCACCCTGCATTATAAACTCACCTTGTTGACAACAGACAGTACAGATTACTACCGATTGCACGCTTATAAATAAAAAGCCACAACCCGGTCGGGCTATGGCTTTTTACCTGTCAAGTAGATTAAGTGTCGAATTAGCTCAAACTCAGTTATAGTATTCCCGAACTTGAAATAGCAGCATCAGGAATAATAGTCCCAATAGAATTCCGATAATACTGAACGAAAAAACACTGGTTACAATGCTGAGTAGTTGCGCATAGTAACTGAACACCCAGCCTTGCCGCTTACGGTTGAACAAACCGGGCAGAGCCAGCCCACCCAAAATCAAGCCCGCAATGGAAAGGATCACATGGATAGTATAGCTAAACCCAATACTAACGTCCCCCATAAACGAGACAGGCATAAAAGCCGCCCCTATACCCAAAAAGGCCAGAATAGCGGGTAATGTTAATATCAACAGCACAAGCGATACAATGGGCCAGTACTTCACAAAGCCTTCCCGAAAATCGACCGGAAATTGGAAGGGAGCTTTCGTGGTAAAATAAGGAGCTAGTTCGGTTTCCAGCACGGCAGGTTGAGACATAGAAATATACACGTTTAGAGGTCCTGGATGAACGGATGATTTTATGGGCTGAATATAAACCTTCCAGTCCCATCTTTCCTAAACTATCAACAATCAATTAAGCGACAACTTCTTCACTTTCAACAGGCTGCGTTCTGAACTCACCTTCCCACTTGGAAATTACGCAGGTGGCCACAGCATTGCCCACTACACTCGTAGCCGAACGACCCATATCGAGAACCTGATCGATTCCCAGTAGCAGAGCCAGCCCTTCGATTGGCAGATTGAATAATGACATTGTGCCGGCAATAACAACCAGTGATGCTCTTGGCACACCAGCAATGCCTTTTGAGGTAATCATCAAGGTCAGCATCATGGTAATTTGCTGTTCGATGCTAAGTGGCACATGATACGCCTGGGCAATAAAAGCCGTGGCAAACGTCATGTAAAGCATTGATCCGTCGAGGTTGAACGAATAGCCCAACGGCAATACAAAGGAGATAATGCGCTCTGAACAGCCAAACCGGCGTAGTGCCTCTATGGTTTGCGGAAACGAAGCTTCTGAGCTGGCCGTGCTGAATGACAGAATGATAGCTGACCGAATCTCTTTCATTAAAGCGATGTATGGAATGCCGACAACTAAACATATGGCCGCCAGCACCACGAAAATAAAGAACGCCAGTCCGCCAAAAAAGCACAGAATCAGATA
>JANXVQ010000883.1 GCA_025351545.1 Spirosoma sp. | reverse complement strand
CTACTTCTTCTTTTTTGTGGGGGTTTTTGGCCGAGAGGTCGTAGGTGGCGGGGCTAATGTCGGCTAGGTTTATTGTCCAGGAGTTTTCGGAATCGGCTTTGGTTTTCTGGAGGGCTACAAAATCAGCCAGATCGCGTTCGTTCAGGGGATTATTTTTGCCGAGGTTGCGGTCGAGGTTGAGTTGGTAAAACCAGACGTTGCGCGTTGGTGCCCCTTTTTCAAAAAACAGAACTACCGTTTTCACCCCTGCGCCGGTAAACGTACCGCCTGGTAAATCGAGAACGCTATGCAGGTTGCAGCTTTCGAGCAGGAGCTTGCGCAGGCTTACCGATGCATTGTCGGTATTGGACAGGAAGGTATTTTTGATCACCACACCTGCCCGGCCTCCGGCTTTCATGATCTTAATAAAATGCTGCATGAACAGCGAGGCCGTTTCGCCCGTTTTGATCGGGAAATTCTGCTACACCTCTGCCCGTTCTTTCCCGCCAAAGGGTGGGTTTGCCAGCACGATGTCATAGCGGTCGCGCTCCTGAATGTCGGCCAGGTTTTCGGCCAGCGTATTCGTATGGATAATATTGGGAGCCTCCACGCCATGCAGAATCATGTTCATGGTGCCAATGATGTAGGCCAATGATTTCTTCTCTTTGCCGTAGAACGTGCTTTTCTGCAACGTATCGAGGTCTTTGGTCGACAGATTCTTGCCTGTACTGAGGTATTCGAACGCTTCGACCAGAAATCCCGCCGAGCCGGATGCGCCATCGTAAATTTTCTGGCCAATTTCGGGCGCTACCACCTTCACAATGGTTTTAATGAGCGGTCGGGGTGTATAGTACTCGCCCCCGTTGCGGCCCGCATTGCCCATATTCTTGATCTTGTCCTCGTAGAGGTGACTCATTTCATGCTTTTCGGCATGCGTCCTGAACCGCAGCAAGTCAATGCGGTTAATGACTTCGCGCAGGTTGTAGCCACTCTGCAAGCGGTTTTTCAGTTCGCTGAAAATCTCGCCAATCTTGTATTCGATGGTATCGGCGTGTTCGGCGTCTACCTTAAACTTTTTCAGGTAGGGAAAGAGCCGGTCATCGACAAAGTCTTTCAGGTCGTCGCCGGTAAGGGCAAGCTGGTGGTCAATCAGGCCCAGCGGAGTTTTGGGAGCCGCCCACACCGACCATTTATATTCCGGCGCAATGATGGGTTTGTAGTCAAGCCCCCTCAGCTCGGCCGCCGTTTCTTTATCTTTTTCTAAATCATCGAGGTATTTCAGGAACAGCACCCAGGAGGTTTGCTCCACATAATCCAACTCACTGCCACAACCGGCATCCTTGTGCAGGATGTCGTCAATATTCTTAAATGTCTGTTCAAACATGGTGCTCGTTTTAACGCGTTACTCCTTCGGCTCAAGGGGTCTATAAGCAAATAGAGAAGCGAATTTACGCATCAGCCAGCTACCCCATTTTACGCCATAATGCCCTTTTACAAACATACGGAATTCATGGCGTTTTAGTAATATCTTACGAAAGGCTATCAACCAGCCCTATTCAGGGCTTTCTTATACCAATCACCTTCACCAGCAAAATGCACCAATTACCTATCTTGGCAGTTATCTTTAGAACTCAAAAAGTCAATCGTTTCAAGCATGAGCCAATATGTTATTGACGTAAAGAACAGTAAGCAGGCTGACGCACTAATCCGTTACCTGAAGTCACTTGATTTTATTGACGTCAAGCCGCTAAAGCAAGACCGCAAGATTCAGGGAGCAGGGGACGCTAAAGCCTTTTTGAAAGGATTACCCAATCAGTCAGGCAAACAGTCAGACGTTAACCAAGCGGTGAAAGCGATCTGGGAGAAGCATGGCTACCGATAAGCCCTACCGGTGAGTTCGCGGTTACGTGAGCCGGAAGTGGTGGAGTCAGCCATATTTAGACGGTAGGTGGTTGACTAATGAATCAAAAAGCGCACCTATCCCTTCTGATTGAATTAAGGATAAATTATTTATGATTTAGACAAGCATCCTCTGCTATAGTATGTGGTGATATACTATGTCACTACACGCCCTTTCATAGGCTATCGTTTTTTTTTCTCCAGTTGAAAACGAGTCAGTAGACCGAAGTCGAGCAAAAATATTAGTAGTGGGCACTATAATGAGGAATTTCTGTCGTGTCGTGGAAGAAAGTCCTTATCAATTTTATAAGCAGGTGGTCTATTCCCTGCCGGCTATCGGGGGATTGTTTCTCTAAACGCATTAGTGCTATGATCTCCTCCAATTTATAGGCCGTTATTGTTTCATAACCCATCGCCCAAAAGGGAAATTGGCGCATAGGAATCTGTCGATTAAACACCTCCACAACATTACTATGCCGACCATCCACTTTAATCCGGCTATACAATGCGTCAACTAAGCCTTTAGGCCCTTCCAGGACTTGAATAATATTGCCATGTATACACATCAACACGCCGGTAATATTAACCTGGCTGTTATGATGGCGACTCTGGAGAAGAAGAATATTTAGATCTTCTTCGGTAAATAGTTTGACGGCAGCACTAACATACACAATGCAATGATCCATGTTTATGGCTTACGAATTAAATGATTCTATAGAGTTGTGAGCTTCTTACAGCCCACAAATTCTTAATAAAGGCCATATGAATGAGCTCCATTTTTACAACTATCAGTTTCCATAGAGCCCACTCAAAGCCATATTTTATGCCCATAATGTCTGTAAGATAATCATTGTTACCGCTCCACGAACACACTTTTTCGGAGAGAACTATCAGGTAAGTAAACCCCTCTACTTGCAGAACTGCCTCCATTTGCAGACCCGTTAAAGAATATTGCACTACACCTATGGCAAAATACCAGTCTATTTATTGCGCAATAAGTATGTATTTCCTACACTATTCTATACTATTATTCTTACAGAATACATGAAATTACACAATAATTTTAGCTCTAATTTATTGAAAGGTGTTAGCATCAATAAACTACCAATAAAGGCTTTTTATGGGATAAAAATCGTTACTACCCATTAATCTCCAGGGAGTATTTAATGGCTACTCTGTAATGTTCCGGCTCCTGCTTCGCTTCGTCCAGATTTGCCAGTTTAAAAGCTGGATGCCTGTTGACGTAAGCACCATCTGCTTCTTGCAAAAATGTAATTGACTGTTGTTAATCTAAAATAGATCTTTTTGCGAGGCTGCTTTCCCGGAGTTTTGGCTAATCCAGCTATAGCATGCTCAGCCATTGGCCCATTCTGCCTCCAAAATTACAGTTAAGCTAGTTTGACAAATCTTCTGGCTTCGTCAAACTAGCTTAACTATACAGGGCTTTCTTATAAAAACTGACATGTTGATAATCAGGCTATTCTTGTGAGGTCGGTTTC
>JANXVQ010000879.1 GCA_025351545.1 Spirosoma sp. | reverse complement strand
TTCTGCAAAAATTGCTCACGTCGAAAGGCCCGAATCTTGTCGGGGGCATTATCGGAAGGAAAGTAGCCGATGCCTCGTTTGTTGACAATAATACCTTGCTGGTTCAGAAACTCGTAGGTCCGCATGGCCGTGTTTGGATTCACCTCCAGTTCAGCAGCCAAATCGCGCACGGATGGAATTTTCTCCCCTATCGGCCATCGGCCCAACAATACTTGATCGCTTACATATTCGGCGATCTGAAGGTAAATAGCTTGTTTATCGCGAAATTCCATCGTTATACCTCCCGTTCTTTTAGCCGGACATAGGCTGTGATATACAACAATAGTATCGCCGTGATACCCACGGCGTACCGAATCTGGTTACCAAGTGGCTGAGGTAAATTGACGTTTCGGAAACCGGTATTGTTGGGTGATTCTATACTCATATCCATAAAAGGAAATATGACGCCTAACGTCGTACTTCCTGTGAGCGAATGAAGTAGATAGCCATTTACCAGAAGTCCAATTACCAATACAGCGAACACAATAACCACTGATAAAGGCAAAGTAAAACGGCGAACGACTAAAGAAAACATCATAAAAACGGAATGAAATAAAGCCGTAAATACCCACCACATAGGGGCAACATCGCTAATGCTCTTTTCATAATAAAAAGGGTTTACCTCAACTAAACCACCCTGCCAGCGAATCTGGGCCAATTGCTCCAGTGTCCAGTGGCGGTTATTGATGTACCAGATGCCAATTGAGTCAATTAACGTAAAAATGACTCCGTACACAATTACAAAACCCAACCCTGAAATGAGCCATATAAGCACAATTTTCTCCAGTTGAGAAGCTGGTTGCATTAAATAATTGATGGCCCGTTCTTTATGATTCAGAATTGCAGTCTGTTGCATAAGGAAAACGTACCAGGCCGACCAGCCTACAAAAAAGAACAGTGCGTATCTACTTGTGTCAACAGCCCTCGGATACTGGTGATAAACAAGTATAGCTAATACAGTTAGCCCGCCTACCAGTAAGCTAATATTCGCCAGCAACTGCCCTCGGTTATCAATAAAGTACTTGCGTAACAACCGCCCAAAGCGCGTTATCGAAAATGTCTGATTCATACGTTTGCGTAGGTTGAGGAAAATAAGTTCTTAATACGGTCTGGCTCAGCTTGAACAGCGTTAAATAATCGCTCTAAATCCAATCGACTGGGTTCGCCCATCGGATTCTCGGCCACAATAGCATAACCGCCCACCGCTCGTTCGGAGTAGAGAATTGGTCGCTTATTATCCAGTTCGGGAAGCATGCCGAACCAAAGACGGGCTGTAATTTCTTCTACGCTGGCTTTTAGCGCAATACCGCGCTCCGATAGAATCACAATTGGGTCGATAAGTGCTTCAAGATCACGAACCTGATGCGTTGAGATAATGACCGTCCGGTTTTCGTTAACGGCTCCCGCCACCAGTCGCCGAAATTGGCTTTTTGAAGGAATATCCAACCCATTGGTCGGTTCATCCATTAGCAAGACAGCCGTATTAGTAGCCAGGCCAAAACCAATGAGTATTTTCTTTTTCTGCCCGTACGACAGTTCGCTCAATTTCTGATCGTCGGTCAGGCCAAACTCGCGAATATATCCTGCCATCTGTTCCCGGTTAAAGCGCGGATAAAATGGCGCGTTGGAGTCAACGAACTGTCTGATTCGCACAGCGGGTAAATAAAACTCCTCTGGCACCAGAAATAAATCTTCCAAAAACGCAGGATGACGATGTCCGGGCACGAATTTATTAACCTCAACAGTACCCGCTTTTGGATATAGCAACCCAGACAGCAGCCGCAGCAATGTTGATTTTCCGGCTCCGTTCGGCCCCAATAAACCATAAATAGAACCCGGTGAAAGCGTCAACGTCAATCCACCATACAGGGGCTTACCCCGCTGGTAGCCGAACGACACGTTATGTAACTCGATCATGAATATAATCCTTTATAGTGTATTAGATAAATAGTACACTACAATAGTAGAAAATATAATTAACACAAGTCAAGTTTTAATCATATTTATTTTTGGGCATAAAAAAAGCCTCTCCGATTTGAGAGACTCTTCCTTAAATATATAGAAACAATTTACTCATTATTAGTCTTTCAGTTGTTCTTCATGCTTTTATGCATATGTTTCATCGCTTTTCCAGAATCAGCTTTCATGCTGTTTCCTTCTCTTTTACCTTCTTTTTTCATTGCCTTGGCCTCCTTCTTCATCTCTTTTCGGGCCATTTTGTCGGCTTTTTTTATGTCATCCTGAGCAAAGGCTGCACCAGACATTAGCAGAATGGCCACAGCAGCGATTACTATTTTCTCATTCTCTATCTGGTTATAGTGATTACCCGGAAAGAAATCGTCTATTGCCAGAAGGTCATTAAACGTCCATTGAATCAACGGCTTAGGTTAAGCATATGAAGTCAAAAAACACATTAATTGCTGGTCTTAACTGCCTTTTTTCGAGCTTTAACCGACGACGGAGCCGTTCTGATGCTACTACTGGCATCAACTTTAGTAGTGCGGTTCGATCCACTGGCATCGGCTTGACGTTGATCGTTCGTTAAGCCAGTTCCCGTAGATGCCCCATTCGTGCCGTCATGAGTATTGGCTGCCGATGTGTTTGAGCGGGCGGCATCGTTGGCCGAAATCGTTCCGCTTGAAGATTTATTACCAGCAGTACGTCGGGGTTGCTTACGCTGGGCAACAGCAGTTCCGGCAAGCACCAGAAACAACGCAAGGGTGGCGAGTGAATTAGTCATTCGTATAGTTCGGTTAACGTGAGTTATGCTACCAACAACTCGCTCGCGCCCCATGAGTTTAATTGTATCGAAGAATCTAAGCGAACGGACAAAAGACAGTTAAACAGCGACTTTAAACTCTGATGTGAGGTGGAAAATAACATCAGGATTATTCTGCTCATTCATGCGTAACATCCAATCTGATTCAGCTAGAAAAACGGGGTTTTGATCTTTGTCGTACGCAATCTGGTTGCCTTTCAGACGAATAAACTCGGCTAGCTTAACCGGGTTTTCGGCCGTGATCCAGCATGCTTTCGT
The DNA here is from genome assembly GCA_025351545.1 of Spirosoma sp. Classification (GTDB taxonomy): domain Bacteria; phylum Bacteroidota; class Bacteroidia; order Cytophagales; family Spirosomataceae; genus Spirosoma. The sequence continues at coordinate 5,074 of JANXVQ010000879.1, read as the reverse complement.
ATAATTTAAAGGCACCCAGCGGCATTTGGCTCCGTATTCATTTTCGAGTCGGTATTGAATCACCTCAAATTGGAGTTCGCCAACCGTTCCAACAATTTTCCGATTACCTAATTCGAGCGTAAACAGCTGAGCTACACCTTCATCGGTCAATTGCTGAATACCTTTATCCAGCTGTTTCGACTTCATCGGGTCAAGATTAACCAGCTCTTTGAAAATTTCCGGCGAAAAACTCGGAATCCCCTGAAACTGTAACTCTTCACCTTCCGTTAGTGTGTCGCCAATTTTAAACGTACCCGTATCATAAAGGCCGACCACATCGCCGGGAAATCCTTCTTCAATCACACTTTTGCTATCGGCCATGAAACTAAACGGACTGGCAAATCGCACATTTTTATCTAAGCGTATGTGATGATAAAATTTATTCCGCTCAAACACGCCCGAACAGATACGCAAAAACGCTATACGGTCGCGGTGACGCGGGTCGAGGTTGGCGTGAATTTTAAAGACAAAACCCGTAAAGTTTTTCTCGTCAGGGAACACCTCACGCTTATCGGTCGGACGAGCGATGGGTTCGGGTGAAATGTCGCAGAATCCTTCGAGCAATTCTTTTACACCAAAATTATTTACGGCCGAGCCGAAGAACACAGGTGCCAGTTTTCCGTCTAAATAAGCCTGCCGGTCAAACGTATCATAAACGCCTTCAATCAAATCAACGTCTTCCCGAAGTTGAGCGGCATCGCGCTCGCCCACCTTCTGGTCAAGCATATCGTCGGCCAGGTCGATAGGCAGTACATCGACCTCTACTTTGGTTTTATTCGCTTTGAAGAAATATAATTTTTTCTCGATCAAGCTATAAACACCTTTAAAATCGGAACCCATGTTGACCGGCCAGGTCATAGGTCGAACGCGAATGTTTAACTTTTCCTCCAGTTCATCCAGCAAGTCGAACGGATTCCGGCCTTCGCGATCAAGTTTATTGATAAAAATAATAACTGGCGTATCACGCATCCGGCAAACTTCCACAAGCCGCTCGGTTTGCTCTTCCACGCCTTTTACGCAGTCGATGACCAGAATAACGCTATCAACAGCAGTCAGTGTCCGGTATGTATCTTCAGCAAAATCTTTGTGACCAGGCGTATCAAGGATATTGATCTTCAGCTTGTCGTATTCAAACGTCATCACCGATGTAGCCACGGAGATACCCCGCTGCTTTTCAATTTCCATAAAATCGGACGTGGCCGTCTTCTTGATTTTATTAGACTTAACAGCTCCAGCCGTTTGAATGGCCCCCCCAAAAAGCAGCAATTTTTCAGTCAGCGTCGTTTTACCAGCATCGGGGTGACTAATGATGGCGAACGTGCGCCGACGGGCAGTTTCAGCCTGTATATTCGTTTGCATTATTCTCAGAATCAGACCACAAAGATACGTACTAAATGATGAAATATGAATTATTGCCCTTCACGTCCGCTAATTCATCATTTATAATTCATCATTCATCATTCATCATTCATCATTTTATACGAACGCCCATACTAGTAACGCCCAGCCTATAATCATGCCCAGGCCACCAATTGGCGTGATCGCTCCCAGCCATGTAACGCCCGTGAAGCACAGTATATAAAGCGACCCCGAAAAAATCAGTACACCTCCTAAAAATGAGTACCCCGACCAGTTAAGTAGTTTCACAATAGTGGGATTGCTGCCGAATGTATGCATCAATAAACCCACCAGAATGAGGGCAATAGCATGATAAAATTGATATTTAACCGCCGTTTCGAATGTTGCACCCCGCCCTGAAGCATCGAGCATCGTTCGTAACGCATGGGCACCAAAAGCGCCAAGAGCAACCCCCAACAGGCCCAAAACGGCCCCTGCCTGAATAAAGAATTTCATTTTATTTTTTGTTATACTGACAAAAGCTTCAGCTCCTGCTCCCAAAAATAGCACTCCCAACCCGAACCAGCGTGCTCCCTTCTTCGAGAGCAACGCGATAGTCGCCACTCATACCCATCGACAATTCCTGAAAATGAATCATCGGACGATGAATTTGGCCTAATTTGTCGTACAACTGCTTCAACCCCCGGAACTCCCGACGAATTTGTGATTCATCATCTGTATGGGTAGCCAATCCCATCAGGCCTGCAATACGCACATTAGGCAAGTCATTTAGTTCGGGCGCATTAAGCAGCGCTTCGGCTTCATCGGCTGAGAGTCCAAACTTAGTTTCCTCATCGGCAATGTAAATTTGTAACAGACAATCAATAATACGATTATGTTTAACAGCCTGTTTATTCACTTCCTGCAAAAGTTTCAGACTATCTGTTGAGTGGATCAGTGTTACAAACGAGGCTATATATTTGACCTTATTAGTTTGTAAATGCCCAATCAAATGCCACTCCACATCGGCCGGAAATTGGGGCTGTTTATCAGCCATTTCCTGCACTTTATTCTCGCCAAACCGTCGGCAACCGGCGTCATAGGCTTCGCGTAACACCTCGACAGGCTTCGTTTTGGTAACGGCAATTAGTTTGGCCTTATTCTGTAATTCACTCTCAATCAGGCGAATTCTATCTGCGATCATACTATCTTGCGTAGTTGTCTTTTAGCAACGGTTTGTTAATATTGTGCAAATATAAGTTTGATAACCGCGCATAAACGCGTAGTTTTTAGCCAAAAACCACCTAAACAAGACAATAAATCATAGTATGATTTAGTTTTGGTAAGGATTTTTAACCTCAACCCGTTAGCTTAACATATGATCCCAATGGAACACAGATCACAACCCCGGAATAATAGTCGCAGTTATTTACTGGCTGCTCTACTAATTCTGGCCGCTCTTAACGTATTGCTTTTATACTTCTATTACCAGGAGCGGCAGGACAATAAAACGAAAGATGCCACCATTGCAGCCAAAACCGAAGAGGTACTACTTGCCAAAACCAAACTCGACTCGATTTCGACGCAATTAGATGCTAAAATTGCCGAAATACAGAAGCTGGGCGGCAGTGTCGATTCGCTTATGAAGATAAAAGCGCAGTTGGAAGTAGATAAGCGCGAATTGAAAAACGTTAGTTCATTCGACAGTAAGAAATACGATCAGAAAATCCGAAACTATCAGGCAATTTTAGTTCAGAAAGACCAGGAAATAGCCAGATTAAAAGAGGAAAATGGTGTTTTGAGCCAGCAGAATGAATCGCTTTCACAGGAAAATAGTGGTTTGAAATCCGAAAGACAATCGCTCAGTGACTCTGTCGTAGCAGTTACTATAAAAAATCAGGAATTAGCCGAGAAAGTCACGATAGCGGCTGCCCTCAGGGCCGAGGCCGTTACCGTAAACGCCGTAAACTCGAAGGGAAAGGAAAGCGACGGCGGTACTTATAAGGCCAAGAAACTTGACAAAATTCATGTATCGATTTTACTGTCACCCAATGGCCTGGCCAAAAAAGACGAGAAAGTACTGTACATGCGAATTATTGATCCTAATGGCGCTATTATCTCAGACTTGGCCACTGGTTCCGGTGAATTTATGTATAACAATCAGGGCATGATTTATACAGCGCTGCAACGCTTTAATTTCGACAATAGCCGCCAGCGGGTCGACTATTTCTATGGTCGGGGTGGGCAGCAATTCAAGGCAGGCAAACACACAATTGAAGTTTACTGCGAAGGCTTCCGAATTGGCGAGGGCGAGTTCACCATAAAATAGCACGGAAGTGTACATTTCGGAACAAAGGGGCTGGTGTAATCAGTATTTTTACATCATACCCTTTGCCCCGTTCATTTTTCTATGTACCTTTGCGCCCTCATTTCAAACAAATTACAAAAAAAATGTTTCCTAATAACTACGAGACGGTGTTCATTTTAACTCCCGTTTTATCTGATGCTCAGATGAAGGACGCCGTTGACAAGTTCCGCAAAGTGCTGACCGATAACGGTGCGGAGCTTGTTCATGAAGACCATATGGGTTTGCGTAAGCTGGCCTATCCGATTCAGCATAAGAACACGGGTTACTACCAACTCTTCGAGTTCAAGGCCCTCGGCACGATCATCGAGAAACTCAACACCGAGTATCTCCGTGATGAGCGTATCATTCGTCACTTGACGGTTTCGCTCGACAAGCACGCTGTTGCCTACAACGATCGTAAGCGCAATGGCTTAGTGGGTAAGAAAAAACAAACCGAAAACGCCGGGGAGGCCAAGTAATCATGAGTCTGCAAAACGAATCTGTCTCGAAAACCGAGAACCGTAAAAAATACGACCGTTTCAAAAAAGCCGGTATTAAATATATCGACTACAAAGACGGTAACTTCTTACTGAAACTGCTGAACGAACAGGGCAAAATTCTGCCCCGTCGGCTAACCGGTACAACCCTGAAAAACCAGCGCAAAGTGGCCCAGGCTGTCAAACGCGCTCGTCATCTTGCCATCTTGCCTTACGTAGGCGATTCACTGAAATAAACACAGTAGTACGTTGTTGGTGAGTAAGTAGTAAGACAGTTATGTACTTACCGCTTACTTACTGACAACTTGCTCACTTACGACTTTTTCAAAAAATGGATATCATTTTAAAAACCGATATTGCCGGCCTGGGCTATAAGAACGACACCGTTGTGGTGAAGCCCGGTTACGGTCGCAACTACCTGATACCTCAGGGATTTGCTATGATGGCAACCGACTCTAACAAGAAGATCGTTGCCGAAAACATTCGTCAGGCAGCCCACAAAGCCGAAAAAATCAAAACCGAAGCGCAAACGATTGCCGAAGGTATTGGTGACATGACGCTAACGATCCCGGCTAAAGCGGGCGACAGCGGCAAAATTTTCGGTCGGGTTACCAACACGCAAGTGGCAGAAGCCCTGCGTGCAAAAGGCTTTGATATTGACCGGAAGAAGATTACGGTTGAAGACGTCAAAGTTCTTGGCAATTACGAAGCTTTACTTGATTTACACAAGGATGTGAAGCACAAAGTGAAATTTGAAGTCGTTTCGGCTGAATAAAATTTCTTAGATTTGAGTAGAAATCGACTGGCACGTCATACGACGGGGCCAGTCGATTTTTTGTTTTGGTGAGCCGGC
>JANXVQ010000850.1 GCA_025351545.1 Spirosoma sp. | reverse complement strand
AAAAGGTGGATATTAAATGTATCCACCTTTTTTAGGTTTTGGTTCTACAGAAATGCAAGACCTAAATACTGAAAACAAAGATTTAACCCAATTTGATTTTGCCTCTTCTGGATAACACGGTATAAAAATGGGTAAAACCCTGAAAAATATTGATAGTTCTAGGGGCAATACTGAGGCTCTATGCCCAAAAGTGCCTAATTTGGCGGTCTTACTTCGATAATCTGACTAAATACCTCTATGATTCAAAAAGTTCTCCATTCGTTTATGTTCACTCTGTTAATGAGCTCAATAATTGCTCAGGCGCAGACAATTCCCTCTCCCAAAGAGCACTTTGGCTTTAACATTGGCGACGATTACCAACTCGCCACTTACACCCAAACGGAGGCTTATTTTAGAAAGATAGCCGCTGCCTCCGACCGCGTGAAACTTGTTGACATTGGCATGACCGAAGAAGGCCGTCATCAGTTAATGCTCATCGTTTCGTCGCCGGAAAACCTCAAAAAATTAAACCGGTATAAAGAGATTTCCCAGAAGCTCGCCCGCGCCGAAAACCTCACCGACGAGCAAGCTCACTCGCTGGCTGAAGAAGGTAAAGCGATTGTCTGGATTGACGGCGGACTTCACGCGACCGAAACCGTTGGAACGCACCAACTTATCGAAACGATTTATCAACTGGTAAGTCGCAAAGATCCCGAAACGATGCGTATTCTGGATAAGGACATTATCCTGCTCACCCATGCCAATCCCGACGGGCAGGAGATTGTTACGAACTGGTACATGCGCGAGCCCAAAGCCGAAAAGCGGGTATTGGATAACCTGCCAAGGCTGTATCAGAAGTACGTCGGTCACGACAACAACCGCGATTTCTTCATTATGAATATGAAAGAAACCCAGAATATTGGTCGTCAGTTGTTTGTTGAATGGATTCCGCAAATTATGTACAATCACCACCAGAGCGGCCCGGCCGGGTCGGTACTGGCAGGTCCGCCGTATCGCGATCCGTTCAACTACGTGTTCGATCCGCTGATGGTAACGGGTATCGACGCACTCGGTGCTGCCATGATTAACCGGATGAATGCCGAAAATAAACCGGGTTTCACTCGTCTTGGTGGCTCCGTTTTTTCGACTTGGTATAACGGCGGTTTACGTACAACCACGCACTTTCATAACATGATTGGGCTATTGACGGAGATCATTGGCGGACCAACCCCGGAGGATATACCGCTCGTTCCGAAACGGCTGATTCCGAACGGAAACACGCCTTTTCCGGTTACGCCACAAAAATGGCATTTCAAGCAGTCAATCGACTATTCGGTATCGCTGAACTATGCCGTACTAAATTACGGCGCTCGTTATGGAGATGAGTTGCTGTTCAATATTTACCGTATGGGCAAAAACTCCATCGAGCGCGGCAGTAAGGATTACTGGGCACTTTCTCCAAAGCGAATTGATGCTATTGATGAGGCTTTCAAAAACGACCCGAAAAAAGTTGTTCCTCCTACCAATGCGGCCCTGGCTCAATATGGCTTTGTGCCCCGTGGTGGTGGCATGCCCATCAAATATTATGATACCATTATGAAAGCGCCGGTTCTGCGCGATCCGCGTGGATTTATCATTCCGGCCAATCAACCCGATTTTGCAACAGCCGTTAAATTTATCAACGCATTAGTCAAAACGGGTATTCAGATTCAGCAGGCTACGTCCGACTTTACGGTGGCAGGAAAAAAATATCCGACTGGTTCTTACATTGTTAAGACCGATCAGGCATTCCGTCCGCACGTATTGGACATGTTCGAGCCGCAGGATCACCCGAATGATTTCCAATATCCGGGCGGTCCCCCCGTTCGTCCGTATGATGCAGCTGGCTGGACACTTGCCTACCTGATGAATGTTCAGTTCGACCGTATTTTAGATGGTTTCGATGGCCCATTTAAAAAGTTGCCAATTGGTGAACTTCAGTCGCCGGAAGGGCATATTGCCGGTGCTCCGGGTGCGGGTTACGTATTAAGTGCCAAAGCCAACAACTCGTTTATTGCGGTCAACGATCTGCTGGCGTCGGGCGTTGATGTATATCGCCTTCCCAATGGCGTCGGTGGTAAATCGACGGTTGAGGCAGGAGCATTTTTCGTGCCCGCATCGGCCAAAGCAAAAGCCCTGTTGGACAAGTCGGCTAAAGACCTGGATTTAGAAGTAGCCGGTATTTCAAAACGCCCTACGGCCACAATGACAAAAATGTCGCCTATGCGAATTGCCCTTTGGGATACGTATGGCGGCTCGATGCCATCGGGTTGGATTCGCTGGCTGATGGAGCAGTACCACTTTCCAATGACGGTTATTTATCCGAAGGATATTGATGCTGGTGATTTACGCAAGAAATTTGATGTGATCGTTTTCGTTACTCGTGCTATTCCGCCTGTTGGTGGCAAGGAAGAGGATATTTTCGCAGGACTCGAACGTGCCCCAAAGGAAGAAACTACGCCTGAAATGTATCGTCCGTGGATGGGCAAAATTACCGCCGATAAATCAATTCCACAGATCAAAACATTCATGGAATCTGGTGGAACGGTTGTAACGATTGGCAGCAGTACCAACCTGGCCTACCACCTGAAACTGCCGGTTAAAAACGCGCTTACCGAGATGACGAGCAGTGGTTTGGAAAAGCCCCTGCCAAGCGAGAAATATTATATTCCTGGCAGTGTATTGCAGGTAAGCTTAGATTCTACACAACATGCCACCTGGGGTCTTTCGGCTAAGACGGACGTTTACTTCGACGCTAGTCCGGTATTCAAACTGGCTCCCGAAGCCATTGCTAAAGGAACAGTTGTGCCACTTGCCTGGTTTGATACCAACAAACCACTTCGGAGCGGTTGGGCATGGGGACAGTCTTATTTGCAAGATGGGGTGGCCGCTTTTATGGCACCGGTTGGTTCGGGTAAATTCTACGCGTTTGGACCAGAAATTACCTTTCGGGCACAGTCTCAAGGGACATTTAAGCTGTTATTTAATCAGCTTTACACCCTAAATTAAACTGATTGAGGGATCTACTAACACAAAAAGCCTGACTGGAGTTTCCGGTCAGGCTTTTTGTTGATAGACGCTTCTCTTAATTGACCTGATTATTCAGTTTATTAAGAAGCATTTTATTGAACATTTGCTCAGTCTTGTACAACTCAGCCAGTTGCGCCGGGGTAACCACTTTGAGGAACCGGCTCATATATTCATCGTCGAGATCAGCAAGTTTTTGTTTGGTCGCATTAACTTCCCGTAAGCCGTTCACTAACTGATTGTCGTTCAGGTTACTACGCGATGGCTCGTCATTTAATTGCCGAATCCGACGATTCAGTTCCTGCTTTTTTGCATTATACTCATTATAAACGGCCCAGAATTGTGGAGCCTGATCAGTAGTTAGGTTTAGGCGATTAGTAATTAAACCAATTTTCATTGCTTCAATTTTCTGACGCCCGTTAACGTCGTTCTGCGCATTGGCGAGTTGAGTCGTCAGTGTCAGAGCAATCATCCAGCCAATCCATGCGTGTTTCATTGTGGTAAAGTTAACCATGCTAAAAATCAGGAGCCGAGGTTCGGACTGTCTAGTAAATTTTCGTCCTTA
>JANXVQ010000787.1 GCA_025351545.1 Spirosoma sp. | reverse complement strand
CTTAAAAGATAAGGCAAAAAGGATTAATGGTACAATATCTGGCCTGATAAAAATAGGAATTATACCCACTATCGCCAATTCATTATTACCCAAAATTATAAAGCCTATTTTATCTAATTATCCTGACTTGAAGCTAGAAATATTAGAATTGACAACGGCTAATATCGCTAAACAATTAAAAGATGGCCATATTGATATAGGAATTTTATCTACACCAATAGATGTAGATGATATAGATAAAGTTGTTTTGTTTTACGAAACACTGATGGTTTATGGGGATCTGAATACAGATAAAAAATATATTTTGCCTGAGGAAATTAGAAATCATAAAGTTTGGTTGTTTGAAGAGGGACATTGTTTAAGAGATCAAATTGTCAGGTTATGTTCTTTAAAGAGAAAGGAAAATACTGTAAAAAATTTAAAATTTGAAGCTAGCTCTTTTGATACGCTTTTAAATATGGTCGATGCCTTTGGAGGTCTGACCCTAATTCCAGAATTGTATTATCAAACTCTTTCTGAGGAAAAAAAACTCAGGGTAACCTTATTTAATACACCAGTACCTGTTAGAGAAATGAGTATTGTGTTTTATAGGCCTTATGCTAAGACAAGGATTATAAATGCACTTGCTGATCTAATCCGAACAGAGATTAATGAAACTTTACGATCGTACCAATATAAAAAAGAAGAATTAGCTATTGTGTGGATGTAAATAGAAGTGAATTTCGTGCAGCTATTCACTCAGAAGATGAGAAACAATAGCAGATGAACTTTGTGAAGCGAGTTATGCAATACGACTTAGCAAGAAGTGAAGTCCTGCCTTTTTCCAAGCCACCAAAAACCGCCGGCCGATATCAGACTGATTCCTGCAACAGCCAGCCAATGGGTCGAAAATCCGAAATGGACAACCAACTGTGATCCAAGGATTGGGGCCATTGTTTGGGCCAAAGCACCACCCATTGCATAAAGCGCCAGATATTGCCCTCGCGTGGCTGGACTGGACCGTTCGACTGTGAAGAACTGAATAAACGGAATCGCTAACATTTCACTCAATGTACCGACCACAATAAACAACAGCGCAATAGTCATGTTGGAAAAATACAGCCAATTGGTTAAGGCCAGCACAACATACGAAACCGCAGTTAGGACGACGCCCGTTACAATCAAGCTTATTTTCGACCGTTTCTGCTGCTCAAGGCTGTATACCAATGCCATTTCGACGCATACTATTATTACGCCATTCAGCGCCATCAGACTACCAATCGTGCTCTCATTCATGTGCATTACCCGCTTGAAAAAAAGGGGTACGATTGAGAATAACTGCATAAACACCATCAGGTATAGTGCGGAACAGATGACAAAGGCGATAAACCATCTGTCGCGGTAGGGTGATTGTATTTCTGTAAGAACTGACGAGGTTGCATCCTGATTTACTTTGGTTGTTGAGAGGGTGGCCGGGACCGGTAAATATAAACACAACACAATGCCAGCGGCCAGGCAGGTTAGGCCATCCGTCCAGAAGAGAAGACCGTAATTGATACCCGCTATCCAACCACCCAACCCACCGCCAACGGCCCAGCCGAGGTTGATTGCCAACCGGTTGAGCGAGAAAGCACGGGTGCGGGTTTCGGCTTCAGAATAATAAGCTATAGCCGCCTGATTAGCGGGCCGGAACGCATCGCCGAATAAGGTGAAAATAAATATACTCCCACACAGGGTTGCAAAATCGGTGACGAATTGCAGTACTACCAAGGCTACGCCACTGAATAACAAACTGAACAGTTGAACGTAATAAAAACCAAATCGGTCGGTTAGCCGACCACCGAGAAAGGTGCCCACAAACGCGCCCAAGCCAAAAACGGCCATCACCAGTCCCGCATCCTCAACAGAATAATGTAAATGCTGAGTCAGATAGAGCGTCATGAATGGCAATACCATCGTGCCGCACCGATTGATGAGCATCACACCTGCCAGTAGCCAAACCGAAGGCGATAACCCCTTATAAGCACGTAGGTAGAGATGAAAAGTGCGCAGAATCATAGCGCGAAGGTACGCTGAAACGGAGCTTCCGGAGTTGTCTTGTTGAGGGTACGGAGTAAGACGCTACGTGTATAGAAAAATCAACTTATGAGGTTGGGCGTCTCCGGGCATCAGCATCCTCGCCGGGCACTACAAAGATTTTCCTGTCTGTAATCAAAGCCCGATGTTCTTCCAGAAACGTCTTGAGTAACTGAATTTCTTCCAGCTGTTTATCAATTGGATGCGTCAGCGTGTAGCTTTCTACATATACCTCCCGGAAGTCTGTAATGACGTATTCCATGAGCTTGATACCTTTGCGTTTCAGCGCGTGGAGGTACAAATTCTGATGGTTATGCACATAGCGGCCAGCCTGATAGGAAGCCGTCGTTTTTAAATCTACCGCCTTGAATTTGCCAATCAAATCAACGTAGCCGTAAAATAGTACATCGTCAATTTGCCATTGGCAATAGACCTGCGTATCAACAATGGGGCGGGGAAGAAGCTTACGGACTTTTTTGATGATCTCCGGGTCGAAACGGTCTTCGTTTGTACCCTTTACGATGGCTTCTTCAAATGAAATTCCGCGTTCCTGAGCCGCTGTCGTGGGCGATGGAACCCGATTGATTGAGTCAATCAGTTCTTTCGCCGAAAGGTTTCCGCCACTTGCGTAACGCGAAAATACATTTAGTAGAGACGGGTAAAAACGGTAGTTGATCATCAGTGTACGGATTTCGGTTTGCTGTTTTCGAATGACCGACAGCCGAAAATTGTAAACCGAAATCTGCACACTTAGTTTCGCACAACCAGCAGTGCGCCTGATATAATCAATGCAACACCCAGAAGCCGCCAGCCATTGGCCGGGTGGAAAGCGAACCCCAGCAGACCGTAGTGGTCGAGTATAATGGCGGCTACCAATTGCCCGGC
>JANXVQ010000778.1 GCA_025351545.1 Spirosoma sp. | reverse complement strand
CAATAAAAACCTCCATCGAGGAGCTGAACGCGCGTGTTACCTGAGCTTTCATCGTAACGATGTTGCCCAGACGGATGGGTTCAGCAAAGGAAACATTATCGACCGAGGCCGTTACCACAATGCGGTTTGAGTGTTTCTGAGCCGCAATGGCAGCCGCAATGTCCATGAAGTGAAGGAGCCGCCCACCCATTAAATTATTAAGCGTATTGGTGTCATTGGGCAGTACCATTTCGGTCATAATCGTCATGGACTCGCGGGCGTATTTGGGTTGGGGCATTAGTTAGTTTTCAGTTGACAATGAGCAGCTAATTCTTCTGAACTGCTTATCCGTAAATAAACATCCGATAATTCTTATATCGCACAAAATAACCACCGAAAACGCAAAGTTTGATGATTAAATACCATTACCAGACTTCACTATTTCGTTGTAGATTTGTATAATAGCGACAAAAAATAAGACAACGTTTATGGAACGGTTAGTTGATTACTTCGAGCATATTCCGTCATCGCACCGAAGTTTGATTCTGGTAGGGGGTATTGCCGGTTTCTGGTTGATTGAGAGTGCAGTGCCTTTGTTTCGGTTTCCTTATCGGAAATTCCATCATGCAGGCATCAATATTTTCTTTACGCTGACCACCATCGTTGTCAATTTTGCGCTGGCGTTTATTCTCCTTCAGACCAGTGATTGGGCCGTACGGCATCAGGTTGGCCTGTTGCAATGGGTTATCCTGCCGCTTTGGGCTGAGGCTATTGTTGGGTTATTGATTTTGGATTTAATGGGCGCCTGGCTGGCCCACTGGACGGAACACAAGGTTAAGTTCCTGTGGCGTTTTCACCTGATTCACCATACCGATGCGTACGTTGACACAACAACGGCCAATCGCCATCACCCCGGCGAAAGCGTGATTCGGTTTGTTTTTACAACGCTGGCGGTGCTGATCACGGGGGCGCCCATGTGGCTTGTTTTTCTCTATCAGGCACTGTCGGTGCTGCTTTCGCAATTTAATCATGCCAACATAGAACTACCCCGCTGGGCCGATCGGCTGCTGGGTTTGGTTATCGTGACGCCCAATATGCACCATGTCCACCATCATTATATTTTGCCGGTTACGAACACAAATTACGGCAACATATTCCCGTACTGGGACCGGCTCTTCGGCACGTATTATGAAATGGCGGGGAAAGATATACAGTATGGTATCGACACACATACTGAGCCGGGCGAGCACTCACACATTGGGAGCTTACTGAAAATTCCATTTTCGAAATACCGACCCCCGGTAGGGGAGAAGGTCCCTGCCGGGAAGCTATCGTAGTGGGGTTGGCGGGCAATCAATTTTTGTGAGTACGTGCAGGTAGCCGACGTTTGGCTCTTTCGCAACCCACCCCTGCTCTTTTTTTACAAACTCGCCTTCCCGCCAGCGTAGCGTATCCCCTGTACGAATTATATCGAGAATATATTTTTGAGTAACACCCTCTCCGGAGCGCATCCAATCGGTGCGAATACGTTCAGGTTTAACGTCTCCCGATAAAGGTCCGCGTGCCCGATCCTTTTCGTATCGGTTGATATCTAAATACCCGGTTACCTTCTTGCCAGTAAAAATCAGTTGTACCGTTGTTGTGTCCCGGCTCATGATTTGCTGGAAGCAAAGGGTGTCAGGTGTTATTGACGCGGTTGTTTTTTCGGATGGCTGGGTTTCTGATTCTGTCTTGGTCGATTGTTCGGAAGAATGACTTTGGCAACCGAATAGCAGGGTTAGATAGAGAGTAGTCAAGTAGTTACGCATGCTGATTAAGAGGAAGTTTTAGAAATAACGGAGAATAATATCAATGGTTCGACCAGCTAAATCAGCCAGGGTTGACAGTACCACGTAAATATTGCCGAACAAAACGAATAGATTGTCGTTTTTTGCAAAGCGGATGAACCGTACCGTTCTTTTCACCAACTGCCAATCATTTATGTTAATGAATCAAAATCCGTTTGCAAGGCGAAAATGTGCCTTGCTTGCATCCCTTCTAATTACACTGACAGTCTCATTTTCAGCCTGTAAAAAAGCGGATGATGCCACGCCTGCACTATCGACAATTGGTGAACTTATCAATACGGGAAGCAATTTTACGCTGCTTAAAGCTGCGCTCGTTCGGGCTGGGTTAGATGGAGTGCTTGGGCAACCGGGCACCTACACCGTGTTTGCGCCAACCGATGCTGCTTTCAAAGCCTTTGGGTATGTTGATGTTGCGGCCATTAATGCGGCTCCTGTCGATTTGCTGAAAACGGTATTGCAATACCACGTGCTTGGCAGCAGAATAAGTTCTTCGGCTATACCAACGGCTGTAAATACACCCCAGCAAACGTTAGCGAACTTACCAATCTATGTCTCGAAGGTAGGCTCGGCAACATCAACCTCAACGACATCAACTACCGTTTCAATAAACGGAGCCCGTGTTTTGCAAGCCGATGGTCCGGCTAGTAACGGTGTTGTTTACGCCATTGATCGGGTGTTGTTACCACCAGTCTTTGGCAACATCGCAGCGACTATTCAGAATATTCCGCTACTGTTGCCGAGTGCCTCCTTTAAGCTGCTTCAGGCGGCTGTTACGAAAGCCGGTGTTGGCAGTATATTAACAGGAACAGGCCCATTGACCGTGTTTGCGCCGACCGATGCTGCGTTCAAGGCGGTCGGTTACGATTCTACAACTATTGCCAAAGCAACGGTAGCGCAATTGGTCAGTATATTAAGTTATCATGTGCTTAACAGTCGCACCTACACCCCGCTTGTAACGAACGGAGCCAGCCTGTCTACCCTGCAAGGGGGTACTGTTACGGCGGGTGTTAGCACGACCAGTATAACCGTAACGGGCAAGGGAAATAGCGGCACGGCATCGAACATTGTAGGGCCCGATATTTCAGCAACGAATGGTGTTGTTCAGATCATTGACCGGTTATTGTTGCCATAGCAAGTAGTTGTGTGTCAACCGTTAATCCCACTTCTATATCCTCTGAAGAAGTCTTTGTTTGCGTATGCACAAAGACTTCTTCAGAGGATATGATGATTAAAAGCAGACTGGTTCTTTTGGTTTTTTAGACGCCTGATGGCTGCTTTTGTATGAATCAAATGCCAGTTCCAACTGTTGTCTTTACAGGACATATTTTCCTCTCCGACCAGCAATTTGTCGGGTCAAAAGCGCATGAATGTCCGTGAGACTTTCGACCTTTACCCCATTGATCCGTTACTTCTATCGAATGGCCAAACCATCCAAAAAACTGTTTTTACTAGACGCGCTGGCACTTATCTACCGCGCTCATTTTGCCTTCAGCAAAGCACCTCGTATTTCGTCTCGGGGCAT
>JANXVQ010000769.1 GCA_025351545.1 Spirosoma sp. | reverse complement strand
TGTGGCCGCAATTGAGAGCTTTTTTCGCAGAAGTCACCCGCTTTGATTTCCCAACCCTCAACGTCATAAACCAGCGATTCATCAACGGTCGAACGCGATTTGAACAACTCACCGTGAAGATGAATAACGGTTGATGAACCTGCTTTTTCGTGCAGATTATCGACGTTCTGTGTGATGATTGTTACGTCGTATTTCTCTTCCAGTTTTACCAAAGCGAGGTGTCCCGCGTTTGGTTGAACGCTGAGCGCCTGTTTTCGACGCTGGTTATAAAAATCCTGTACCAACGTCGGGTTGCGTTCCCAGGCTTCAGGCGTGGCTACGTCCTCGATGCGGTGGTTTTCCCAAAGTCCGTCCGACGCGCGAAACGTTGGAATTCCACTTTCCGCACTAATGCCAGCTCCGGAGAGAACGACGATTTTTTTGCGTGTGTTCATGTGTTTATTTTGCTAGGCGTTGAGATTACTCTCCGTGCTTATTCTACTACAATTTCATCGGTAGCGAGCCATGTTTTGTCTCCGGCGTTAGGATGCCCAACGGGACAAACGCCCGCGCTTTTTGCCCGAATCCGAACATAACGCGCCCGCGCCGTTCTGAAATCGGCCACAACCGGTAAAATATCCCAGGGACCATTTAGCTCATACTTAACCGGTTGCGCAATAGCTTCTTTAAAATCGCTGCCATCTTTTGAGAGCGCAATTTCAACTGAATTTGGCGGAAATCCTTTCTCCAGAATAACTTTCAGGAAATTCAACGACACTTTTGTGACACTCGTAACATCACCAAGATCCAACGTCAAGTCCATGTCGGAACCGTAAAAATTCACCCACTGGCGTCGATCTCGCGGAGTGTCTCCCCGAACGCCATCTGTCAGTTTCGCCGATTCAGGATCGCTGTTCTGGCCGGGTGCAACAGCGTAGGTGTAGGGCTTATTCTTGCCTTTGTGGAGTGTAAATGTTTGCGTCAACTGCCCGCCCGTTGGCGATCCTCCAGCCTGGGTCATTGCCCGAATGGTCGTGGTTTTCGTCAGCGTAATCGGTCCAATGTATTCGGTACTGCGTTCGTTGGGTTCTTTACCATTTAAGGTGTAAAAAATCCGGCTATCACTGTCCAGTTTTTTCAGAACGACCTGAATCTGACCCTGATCGTTGGGTTGGGTAGAAGCCGTTATATCGAACAGGCGCTTGGCGTAATTTACCCCGACAAGCTGAGGCAGGTGATTTTTGAGCCGTTGGGCAAAGTCCTCAAAATTATGTGGTCCCGCTTGCATCCAGCTAATTTCGGCAATGGCAATCGCTCGGGGAAACACCATGTATTCAACTGCTTCGGGCGTTGGTGTGTATTCTGTCCAGATGTTTCCCTGAACACCCAGAATATATTTTTGCTCGGCGGGCAATAATTCGGCGGGCATTGGTTCATACGCATACACCCGATCGAGTGGTAAATAGCCGCCAATGGCCAGCGGTTCTGTAGCGGGGTTCCCCTGGTAATAGTCCATGTAGCATGTGCCCGTTGGCGTCATCACGACGTTGTGTTTCTGCCTGGCTGCTGCAATGCCGCCCTCCGTACTACGCCAGCTCATCACGGTAGCGCTAGGAGCCAGCCGAATCGTCGGACCGTCCCCCTCCAGAATCTCGTCCCAGCCAATGATGGCCCGCCCTTTGCTGTTTACGAATTTTTCGATACGCCGGATAAAATAGCTCTGTAGCTCATTTTCGTCTTTCATCGGGGCCGCCGGGCGGTTGTTTTTCTTCATCAACTCCTGACAAAACGCACTCTGTTTCCAGGCCGTTTTTGGACATTCGTCGCCCCCGATATGAATGTATTTTCCGGGAAAGAGCGCGATAACTTCGGTCAGTACATCCTGCAAAAAGCCAAACGTTTTATCTGATGGGCAGAATACATCATCAAAAACGCCCCACTTCGTAGCTACCTGATACATTTTGGACGGATCGCACGATAGTTCGGGATAAGCCGATAGAGCCGCCAACGCATGGCCGGGCATTTCGATTTCGGGTACAATAGTTACAAACCGGCTTTGCGCGTAACGAACTACATCCCGAATCTCGTCCTGCGTATAAAATCCGCCAACCGGCTTTCCATCAAACTGTTGCGGATAGTTCTGGAAATATTGACCAATAACCGTTTCGGCCCGTTTGCTGCCAATCTGTGTTAGTTTAGGGTATTTCTTGATTTCGATTCGCCAGCCCTGATCGTCGGTCAGGTGCCAGTGAAATGTGTTTTGTTTGTGCATCGCCATCAAGTCGATGTACTTTTTGACGAATGAAACGGGCATGAAATTTCGCGCCACATCAAGATGAAGGCCCCGGTAGCCGAAGCGCGGTTTGTCGGTAATTGCGCAGGCAGGCATGGTCGCCGTCACCGACTGACCAACCGGCAGTAGCTGGCGCATGGTTTGGGCGGCATAAAACAACCCTCTCGGCGTGGCGGCTTCGGCCAGTACCCAACTGGGCGTAACGGTCAGTTTATAGCCTTCACCACCCAGTAGCAATTTTTTGTTCAGCGAGAAAAAAATGTGGGCACCTTTGGCTAATGCCGGGCTGGTTGGCGCCACCGCAAGCGTTAGTCCATTGGCCGTTTTAACCTGACTCGCAAACGTTTGCGCCACTGCCTTAACGGCTGCATCTGTGCCGGGAGCCACCACAAGGCGCGTACCGGCGGTAAGGGTAAACTGCCCATTTTGCCCGGCAAACCGAGCTGGAAATGGAATCAGATTATATTGATTGTCAGATTGGGCAAATGCGGTACTGGATAGAAAGAGAAAAAAAAGCAGGTGTTTCATGCGGCCAGTTTGGTAGCGATTGATTCAGACGGAAAAATAGTGAGGATTTCGTAAAGGCTATCAATACAAAAGACCTTCCAGTTAGAAGGACTATATCAAAAAGTCGGGTTTGGTTGAAAAATACGTGTCAAGCCAATCTGTGAATTATGAAGGCTCGATGTACGTTAATCGGCCGGTATGACCCTGAAGGGGTCATACCGGCCGGTCACATTGCAAGACGTATATAAACAATGAATCCCGCCACCTGTAGGTAACGGGATTCATTGTACTATTTTTTCGCCACTACTTTTTTTGTAGCGGTTGCCGGTTTCTTTACGGCTGTTGCTGTTGCCTTCGCGGGAGCCTTGGCAGCCGTTGCCGACTTTGTCGCCTTGGCTGGAGCTGCTTTTTTCGCCGATCCTTTTGCCGGTGTTGGGTCATCGCCAGCCAGTTTCAGACAGTCTTCGAGCGTCAGGGTGGCGGGGTCAATATCTTTCGGGATCTTGACGTTACGCTTACCGACGGCCAGATACGGCCCGTACTGCCCATTAATAACTTTTACGGCTGGATTTTCCGGGAATTCCTTGATGTATTTGTTGGCTTCAACGATTCGTTTTGCCTGAATCAATTCGATGGCCCGTTCAAGTGTCAGATCCGCTAATGATTCATTTCGGGGAAGTGAAACATATTTATCTTCGAACTTAACATAGGGACCGAAACGACCTTTTCCGGTTGCGACTAGCTTACCTTCAAACTCGCCCAGCGCTTCGCTCACCGACTCGGCCCGCTTTTGCTGTATAAGTTCAATAGCCCGCTTTTCGTCAATCGTATATGGATCGTCTTCTTTGGACAGCGATACGTATTTGGCATCATGCTTTACATAGGGGCCAAATTTGCCAATGCCGATGGTCATGGGCTGGTCCTCAAAAAAACCAACTTCGCGGGGCAGAGTGAACAAATCCAGCGCTTCCTGCAACGTGATGGTTTCAATCAATTGGCCATCGCGCAGATTGGCATACTGGGGTTTCTCTTCGTCGGTCGATTCGCCGATTTGCGCATAAGCGCCATACTTGCCCAGCCGTGCCGACAATTTCTTGCCGGAGCGCGGGTCGATTCCTAAATCACGCGCTCCCGTTTTAAAAGCTATTACGGATGAGCCCTGAATCTCTTCAATATTTTTGTGAAAATCGCCGTAGAATCCTTCCAGCATTGTCTGCCAGTTCATCCGGCCATCGGCAATCTCATCGAAGTCTTTTTCAACCGTCGCCGTGAATTTGTAATCCACAATGTCGGGAAAGTATTCGACCAGAAAATCGCTCACGACAACGCCCGTGTTGGTTGGGAATAGCTTGGCTTTTTCGGAGCCAAAGGTTTCCTTTCCGCTGGTTTCGCTAATCTGATCCCGTTGAAGGGTATATTCAATGTAGGTGCGTTCCAAACCCGGCTTGTCCTGCTTGGTAAC
>JANXVQ010000740.1 GCA_025351545.1 Spirosoma sp. | reverse complement strand
CTGCTAAAGAGGATACGAAAAACGGCGGTTTCCCGGAGTTGTTCGCTGTATTGAAAACGACTCATCAGGTAGCGAATGTGGTCTTGCATAAGTGTCAATTTTGGGTGAAAATTGACACCTATATCAGGATAAGACTGGCACTACGATGATCCACGTTTACCTTCAGTGGTTGAGGGGTCTACAAAACAAAACGGCTCCCACTTTCGCAGGAGCCATTTTGCACAAACAAACAGGAATCTTAACCTAAATACGTCTTCAACGCCTTTGACCGAGAGGTGTGGCGCAGCCGACGAATGGCTTTTTCTTTTATTTGCCGAACCCGTTCGCGGGTTAAGTTAAACTTTTCGCCAATTTCTTCAAGCGTCATGGCATGTTCACCATTCAGGCCGAAGTAGAGTGTGATTACATCAGCCTCACGTTGGGTTAGTGTCGAGAGGGCCCGCTGTACCTCTTTCCGAAGCGAATCGTTGATCAGACCGGAGTCTGGTTTGTCTTCGCCATCGTTTTCAAGTACATCGAGCAAACTGTTTTCTTCACCCTGTACGAATGGAGCATCCATTGATACATGACGACCCGATATTTTGAGTGTATCGACTACTTCAGCAGCCGATATTTCAAGTACAGCCGCCAGTTCTTCCGGCGATGGCTCACGTTCAAACTTCTGTTCCAAGTCAGAGAATGTCTTGGAAATTTTGTTCAATGAGCCAACCCGGTTGAGGGGCAAGCGTACAATCCGCGACTGTTCGGCTAATGCCTGCAAAATGGACTGGCGAATCCACCAAACAGCGTAAGAAATAAATTTAAATCCGCGCGTTTCATCAAACCGCTGAGCGGCCTTAATTAAGCCGAGGTTTCCTTCGTTAATGAGGTCACCCAGTGAAAGACCCTGATTTTGGTATTGTTTAGCAACCGATACGACAAAGCGAAGGTTAGCCTTAGTTAACCGTTCCAGCGCCAATTGGTCACCTTCCCGGATTTTTTGGGCCAGCGTTACTTCCTCATCAGGCGTAAGCAGATCCACTTTACCAATCTCCTGCAAGTACTTATCTAACGACTGGCTCTCGCGGTTGGTAATCTGTTTTGAAATTTTTAGCTGTCTCATAATCCGTTGTCCCCGGTGGAGTGACTATATAACGCTAACGCTTGACGTTGCATTACACGAAAAAGTAACAATGACTTACGCATTTTTGTTCTCTGGCTTCGGCAGCAAAACTTTACGCGATAAACGATACTTTCCGGTCTTTTTGTCTACGTCAATCAACTTTATCGTTATTTCCTCACCTACTTGCAAGACACCATCCATCGTTTCCAGGCGCTCCCACTTAATCTCGGAAATGTGCAAAAGTCCATCCTTACCTGGCATGAATTCAATAAAGGCGCCAAATGGCTGGATCGTTTTCACTTTGCCAACGTAGGTTTCGCCAACTTCGGGTACGGCTACAATTCCTTTTACACGCGACACGGCTTTATCCATACTTTCCTTGCTGGTCGCAAAAATACTAACCCAGCCCGCATTGTCGTGTTCATCAATATTGACAACGGCACCGGAATCTTTCTGGATATCCTGAACAACCTTACCACCGGGTCCGATAATGGATCCAATCTGGTTAGTATCGATCTTGATAACCATAGCACGGGGAGCATGTGGTTTCAAGTCGGAACGAACTTCAGAAATACCTTTCTTCATCTCGCCCAGAATATGCAATCGACCTAAGCGTGCCTGTTCCAGAGCCTGGGCTAACACCTCATAGGACAACCCATCAACTTTCAGGTCCATCTGGCAGGCAACAATACCTTTTTCGGTACCCGTCACCTTGAAATCCATATCGCCAAGGTGATCTTCATCGCCAAGAATATCGGAAAGAACAGCATACTTATCACCATCCGAAATCAAGCCCATGGCAATACCGGCTACGGGTGCTTTGATCTTGATGCCAGCATCCATCAGGGCCATCGTACCGGCACAAACCGTTGCCATCGACGATGAGCCATTCGACTCCAGAATGTCGGATACAATTCGAATCGTGTACGGATTATCCTCTCCGGCAGGCAATACTTTCTTCAACGACCGGTGGGCCAGATTACCATGACCAATTTCACGACGACCAGCACCCCGGTTAGGCTTCACCTCACCCGTTGAAAAACCGGGAAAGTTATAATGAAGCAGGAATTTGCTGTAACCCTGATACATAGTCTGGTCAACAATCTGCTCGTCGGTTTTGGTGCCGAGCGTTACAGTTGTTAACGACTGGGTTTCACCCCGTGTGAAGAGTGCCGATCCGTGCGGACCGGGCAGATAACCCACTTCAGCCGAAATTTGACGAATTTGATCTAACTTCCGACCGTCTAAACGGATGCGCTCATCAAGCACTAACCGGCGCGATGCTTCCCATTCCAAATCGTGAAAATAGGTTTTAATCAAGCCAACGTTTACGTCTGATCCTTCGGGGAAGGAGGCTATATATTCATCGCGAATTGCCTTAGCTGCTTCAGAACGTCCTTTTTTGTTTGGATTCTGCTGACGAACAGCCTGATAAATTTTATCGTAGGTAGCTGCTCGCACAGCCGCCCGTAGGTCTTCGTCGTGTGTTTCGTGGTTGTATTCTCGTTTTTCGGTTTTACCAACCTTGATAGTCAACTCTTTTTGAGCCTGGCATTGCAGCTTGATAGCTTCGTGGGCAACTTTAATAGCTTCCACTACTTCGGCTTCCGAACATTCGTTCATTTCGCCTTCC
>JANXVQ010000735.1 GCA_025351545.1 Spirosoma sp. | reverse complement strand
TTTACCACCTAGCTAACTATCATACTAATAGATGGTTAACTTGTGAATATTATTTCATTGAACATTTCGTACGAATGTCGGCCACTCCCCGTAATAGGCTCGGCCTAACTGAACATACGTCCTATGAAAACTATGCACGCTTGAAAAAGTATGTAACGCTCAGGCAATCGCCAGCCGGAAATAAAAAGCTGCACCCGGAATCACCTCGGGCAACAGGCCTATCTGCCCCCCCATCGACTGGATAAACTCTTTGGAAATAGCCAGCCCCAGACCCGTGCCACTGTAGGGACCGTTCAGACCAGGCGCTTTAAAGTAGCGTTCGAAAATCCGGTCTCGATGCTCTGGCCGTAAACCAGGACCATAATCCCGAACGGCGAACTCAACCTGCTCATCTACTTGCCGAGCACTAATGTCGATAATCGACTGAGTGGGGCTATGCCGGATGGCATTCGATAAAAAATTAATCAGTACCCACGAAGCCTTATCTGAATCAGCTTTCACGAATGGCAAATCCAGGGGTATGGCTAGGTGGAACTGGATTTGCTTTTGCTCGGCCTGCGTTTTTAAAGCACTTATCGCTACGGTTACTAGTTCGGATGGATTTACGGACTGGATTTGAAGTTGAAGTTGCCCGGATTCGACCTGCGCCATATTCAGGAGCTCGCCGGTTAGTTTTAACAACCGATCGGCACTTTCTTCCACATTGCTTACCAATTCCTGTTGCTCCTCATTCAGCGAACCCAGTCGCTTATCGGCCAGGAGCTTTAAGCTCATCTTGATGGCCGATATGGGCGTTTTCAATTCATGCGACACCGTGGCGATAAAATTGGTTTTGGCCAGATCCAGTTCTTTATAAGAGGTGATGTTTTGCAACACAATTACATACCCCGCATGAACGGTCTGTTTCTCGCCGGTCGGCATCACTTCAACGGCGTGAATCTGTTTGGCAAAGTAGCATTCCTTGCCTTTACCAGCCGAATCGGGCTCGTAAATTTTCAATAGATTACTAGTCCCGTCGGAAGGAAGCAGGCCCGCTGGTCGTGGTTCTTCACTAATGGGGTCGGCCATGATATCCTGAATCAGCGTACGCAGCAAATCGTTGGACGTGGCCACATCCGGGGCATATTGGCCCACGAATTGTTGTCGATCCGTGCCCAGTAGTCGCTCGGCCACCGGGTTGATAAACAGGATTCGGCGTTTTTCATCTAACCCGATAATGCCATCGGGCATGATTTGTAGCAGCGTGTCGATCCGTTTCTTCTCGAACAGCACTCTGGCCAGACTGGAGTGCTCGTACTCGTCCAGTTTTTGAGCCATCGAGTTAAACGAGCGGGCCAGTTCCCCAAATTCATCACTCGATTTAAAATGCAACCGTTCCTCAAAATTGCGGCTGGCAATCTGTTTGATACCCCGCGTCAAGTCCCGAAGTGGACCCGCAATGTAACTGGGAATATTGATGACGAAGGAGAACACAACCAGGAAACACAGCGTCCCAATTGCCCCTAGCCAGACCAGGGCATCGGCAGCCGTTTGCTTGGCTATTTTACTCTTGCGAACAATAGCCTGCCGATTCAGATCATCAATCGTGAATAGATGCTGGCGGATTCGGTTGATGGTTACCCCATCGGTCGCCCCAACCCGCCATCGGTTAAATTCCCGCCGTACAGCACTGGCAGCCTCCTTTTCACCTATTTCGGTAAGATTGGCTTCCTCTTTTTTTAGATTGACGTCAAAGTCCGGGATCGCATCCGGGTCGTCGAGTGTATTTAATGCCTTCTGCATGTTGCTGACAAACTCCAGCGAAATGTAATTATCCTTCAGGATCGCCTGCGAATCCAGCGACAACCGATTCAGATAAAAGGCCCCCAGCCCACCCAGCACCACAATAATGCTAAACAGAAAGACCAGCGAGAGGGATATTTTGGTTTTGAGCGTCATGGTCAGGAGAGAATAATCAAGTCGGTATCCGACTCGGAGAGCCGGTTGAGAAGCTGGTTGAAGGCAAACGTGCGCAAAATGATCTGAAGTAGATTGAAGTGGGGTTTGCCGATGCAGACCGTTGTCACCTTCCGCTTTTGAACCTCCTCCATAATGCAACTCACCACGTCGGCCCCCTTGGCCTGAATGACTTCGGCCCCCAATTCGGTGGCTAGTTTCAGGTTATTGATCAAATGACGTTGCAGATCCAGCCGGATGCGATCCGGCGCTTCGGCGGGCGTCTGGACATAAAGCACGTACCACCGCGAATTAAAATAAGCGGCCAGCCGGGCCGTTTTGCGAATGACCCGACGGGCGATGTCCGGATTGGAGCTGATACTGGCCAGAAACCGTTCCGATTTGGCCTGTAGGTTAATCGGAACGGTCGTCTCAATCTTGCGTTCTACGGCGGTGGCCACTTCCCGCAGGGCCAGTTCGCGGAGTTGCAGAATCTTCTCGGGCTGAAAAAAGTTGGTCAGGGCGGTGGCGACTTTCGCCTTGTCGTAGATTCTCCCTTCTTTGAGCCGGTTGATCAACTCATCGGCCGTCAGGTCAATGTTCACCACCTCGTCGGCCAGGTGCAGCACCCGGTCCGGTACGCGCTCCGTAACGTCAACGTTGGTAATCTGACGGACTTCATCATACAGACTCTCAATATGCTGAATATTAACCGCCGAGATCACATTGATGCCCGCATCCAGAATTTCCAGCACGTCCTGCCAGCGTTTCTCGTTTTTGGAACCGGGAATATTCGTGTGAGCCAGTTCATCGACAATCGCCAACTCGGGATGACTATTAATGATCGCCTGTACATCCATCTCGGCCAACTCACGACCCTTATAAAACAACGTCCGCCGGGGAATGAGGGGTACTCCGTCAATGAGCGCGTGCGTTTCGGCCCGGTTGTGGGTTTCGATAAACCCAATTTTCACGTCGATGCCGTTGCGCAGCAGTGCATGGGCTTCCTGCAACATGCGGTAGGACTTGCCTACGCCCGCGCTCATGCCAATATAAATCTTGAACTTGCCCCGTCTGGACTCCTGAATGAGCTTCAGGAACTGGTCGGCGGATTGGTCGCGGTCGTCGGTTTGCATAAAGTTGGGACACCGGGTTACAGGGAGGAGGTCGGGAGATTCACCGAGAAGCGCACGTTCATCCGCGGAGTATCTTCCTGTTTCTTTGTGGAGCTCTGTGCCATACTGTTTAAAAACTAATGGCTAAACTGGTCGTCAAGGACGTGTTATTTTTGCTAGGTCCAGGGCTCGTTTCAAAAATGGTGTCTTGACTAGTGTACACTTTACCCTCTACACGAAATAGAGCGTTATCTAACAATAGGTTAGGCCACTAGCCTTTTCCATGGGTGATATCCGTCGTGCGAGGCACAAACGACTTAGGCTGAATGGGCTCTAAACCAGCTAGTTTCCTGAGTGTCCGCACCTGATGCCGTCCCACTTCATGGCCTTGCTCCGCTCCGGCGGCCCGGTTTCAATTCAGCGACAATCCGTCGACTCCCATACCGGCGCTTATGATCGGCGAAAACCTGTTCAATTAATTGCGGTTTCTTCCCCTTTTCAACCGTTGGTTTGTAGCTATCTCCTCGCTGGTAACGCCGGGTGGCCGGTGCCATAGTAAGCTATCCGACTCAGGCCTAGTACAGAGCAGAGTGTTTCGACCGTAAACGTATCGGTCAGTGCATAAATGAGTTCATAGTGTAACATCAGGTCTGTCGGCTGAAAATGCTCAACGGAGCCGCCCGGCGAGCTTTTTTTAAGATCTCGCGCTCCGTTTCCAATTGCCGTACTCGATCCTTAAGTTGCTGATTTTCTAAAGCTAGCCCGTTTAGCTCACCACTTGCTTTTTTCACCCCTTGGTTCTGATTTTTCCAGCGGTAGATTAGATTTCCTGAAACGCCTAAGGCGTTGGAAATATAGGCCGCTGTCTGGCCGCTGACAAGCATCTTAACGACTTCATTTTTGCACTCAGCGTCATATTTTCGCCGAGTTTTGGGTTTGCTGGTTTGCTGCATGGTCTTGCGAAGTTAAGCAAGTC
>JANXVQ010000734.1 GCA_025351545.1 Spirosoma sp. | reverse complement strand
CGGTTAGAGCGCCGGATTGTGGTTCCGGAGGTCGCGGGTTCGAGCCCCGTCTTTCACCCATCTTCAAAAGACCTTGATAGAATCAAGGTCTTTTTTGTTTCCCCGTAACCTCTATCAAGGCTGATCGCCAGGAAACACAGAAAAAACGCTGCCCCGAAGAAGCCAGCGTTTTCTAAATATCCTATCCACACCAATGGCCACGCCATTTGGCAACTAACGGACAAATTAATCAACCATCTATGTTTATCAATAATAATTGATTATTTGTTTTATGGTATGAATTGGCCCATTCGCACAGGAAAGAGTTGCGAAAACTGGAGCGTATACGCTCATCGTTTGTATCTCCGTAAGACGAAACCGCCTGGCGGCCGTCCTTATCATCATTGCTGATTCACCACCCGCAGTCATTTATCCGAAGGGCCATTCAAACGTAAGTCGCACCGAACGGCGAATATAATAAGAACGAGAATCCAACTCATACGTTGGCGTTGATATATACTCGATAGCCTTGTTGATGAGCCGCCAGTATAAGGCCAAATTTATCGATAGCCACTTTTGGTGTTCACATTGTACGAGATAGTTCCGTAGCATGGCTCAACTCGGGATTGAGATAAGGATTGCCAGTCTGAATGTTTTTAGGATCATACGGACCAATTGATTTTCCTGCCTGTTGCGAAACGGGTATCCGTTAGCCTACAAGAAAAGACCAAATTACTTTTTCTTCAGATTCAAGCTGGCGCCTATTCCCGATTCAAATTACCAGCCGTTGCTGTTGCAGTACCGTTAGAGCCCTGAAGCGCTTTTTCTGTTATGATATTAGTGATCCCAGCCGAGTCTTCTGCATCATACTTGGCACCAGGGCTAGTAATTACCTCGATGGATATGATAAAGGTTGACAGGCAGTTGCCGCAAAGCGTCGGCCAGATTACGAGCCATCATAGCCGAGGGCTTTTCATTGATAAGTACTTTGATATTGCCATTACCCCATATTTGTACATTTCCATCCATGTCGACACTCAGCGTTGGCACTTTCCGGAATACGTTTGCAGCCGTGCCTCCTGCGTTAGAGATATCTTTTTCGGCATTGTACACCAACCGATCACCTCTATCCTCGACCAACGCTCTCTGACCCGATATGGTTACTTTGCCAAGCGTTTTACCTTCTGTAGTCTATCAGGATAGACCCAGGCTGGCGTGCGGTTTGACCCCGTAGAGAGTATTACAGATATGGTTTTAGTTCGGTAGACCACAAATGACATGACGATCCTATATGTGCCAAGTGGTGGGTTGGGCAATATGAATGCCCCCGCTTCATCAGTAGTCGTGCCGGTATTGTGAGTATAAGCCCATTCAATAGAGCGACTGCGGCCAAAGGAATGGGTTTAGCCCTACGCCAAGCAGGAGCATCGTGAAAAGATGTTTCATTGAGGAATGGGTTAGAGTCGTACCTGTCTGGTGCGAACTACTAAGAGAGAAAAGATTAAATTTTAGTGGACCAACGGGAGCATGGCCTGGCTTTCATGCTTATTTGTTGCTTGTGTCAAGGATGGGATTCAACGCCTATGCAACATATGGGCGTTGAAAAAATTATTGATTATCCAGCGAATAAGATTTATAGCAGGCACATTAGCCTTACCAGTCCTGCGGGATTTTTCACATTTCAGAATTGCAACTGGTTATGATCCCGAAACTTTAGACTACCTGGCCCAAGCGTTTAGAACTCGTTATTTGTAGAGACAATTCAATGAGAGAAACATTACAGACCAGCGTAGGGTTTTGTGCAAAGTCAAGGTGTATCCCAACATAAACGCCTTACTATCAAGGAAATTAAATGTTGTCAACACGGCTGTCTTTTTGACGCATTCACCATTTATCATGACTTTCCTACTGTCATTTTGTATAGTTCCCTTGGAAAAGGAGCAGGAAATGGGGGGGGGGCTTGAAAGTGGAGTAAGGAACCAAAAAAAAGCCCTATACGTGATGTATAAGGCTTTTTATTCTCAAATTGTGGTCCTATAGGGACTCGAACCCCAACCAACAGTTCCGAAGACTGTGATGCTATCCATTACACCATAGAACCATTTACTAACCGCAAAAGTAGCTCCATTTTTCCGATTTAGGGCAACAAAAAACTTCTGTATTTCGAGCAAGATTATTTAGCAAAAATATTGAAAGCTGTATTGTAGCTATTTGCATAAAATCAATAATCTCACTATCAATTACATACGTTTTATGCCAACTATATTTTGTTAATAGTTTTTCTATAAAAGTTAAACAAAATATAATTGTAGAGGTTTAAAAGCCATCATATGTAGCGACTAGTAATTCATGAGTACATACTCAATCAGAGATTTAGAGCAGCTTTCAGGCATTAAGGCTCATACGTTGCGAATTTGGGAACAACGATATGCTATTCTTGCACCTGAACGGACAGATACAAATATTCGTGCCTACGGCGACGAAGACTTGAAGAGGGTCTTGAATATTTCCTTGTTAAAAGATCACGGCTATAAAATTTCGGAGATTGCAAAGTTAGCACAAGACGAGCTGAATCGTGAAGTACTTAAAATTTCAGATAAGCAACTCAATTATCCCGATCAGATTCACGCATTGACCATCGCTATGCTTGATCTGAGTGAAGAACGTTTTGAAAAAATTATTAGCTCAAACGTACTTCAGTTCGGATTTGAAAATACGATGATTCACATCATCTACCCATTTTTGAGTCGTATAGGAATGCTATGGGTAACAGGGTCTATTGGCCCGGCACAGGAACACTTTATAACGAACCTGATCCGACAAAAAATCATTGTAGCCATTGATGGACAGAGAAATAAGCAGCATTCAAATGGTAAAAAATACATGCTATTTTTGCCCGAAGGCGAGTTTCATGAAATCAGCCTTTTATTTGCCAATTATATCATTTGCTCCCGCGCAAACAAAGTCATCTATTTAGGGCAGAGTTTACCTTTCAATGAACTGGCATTTGCTTATAGGCTACACAAACCCGATTATATTTTCACCGTGCTAACCTCAGTGCCTGCCAATCATGAGGTTCAGCCCTTTGTTGATCGTCTGGCTACAACATTCCCAAACGCTCAAATGCTGTTAACAGGCTATCAAGTTGTTGGTCAGGATATCGTTAGTTCCGATAATACACTCATTATCAGCCAGATTAACGAGTTGCTAGATATTGCCAGTCACTAATCCCAAGCGAATTAAACTAAGTTTTTAGCAAACAAAAATGCTCGTCGTTCGGCATACGTGTACTCATCGCCCGCTATTTGAAAGCCAACGTGCCCACCTGTTCGGGGCGTTTCCAGAAAAACATGTGGATGAGTTTGGGCCAGCCAACCTGGCGAACACTCAGGTGAGAGGAGTGGGTCATTCTGTGCATTTAACAGAAGTGTCGGCACCGCAATACCAGGCATAAAATTAACGGCTGATGCTTGCATATAAAAGTCATCCGCATCGCGATAATTATTAACCGGCGCCGAAAAAAACTCGTCAAAGTCCCGCCATTGTTTTACTTGCTGCAACTTACTCATGTCTAACCGACCAGGAAACAGATCAGCTTTTTGACTTAATTTAGCAACTAGTTTTTTCGTAACTGTTTAGGTGGTCCACTGGAAACGGCCTGTAAGCACGTTGGCTAATTGCTCAACGACGTTACACTTCTGCTTGCGCATAGTAGCAATGAAGCCCGTGATTCGGGCATACGTGTGTACCCCGGTTTGCGTTCTA
>JANXVQ010000731.1 GCA_025351545.1 Spirosoma sp. | reverse complement strand
ATGCTACGGCTGTGGCCGACCGTCCCTGTATTGGCCCGGATACGGGCAATGAACCGACTGGAGTGCGTCATCGAAACGATGCGCTATGCACTCAACAGCCTCTCCTCCCTATTGCCTGACTGGTTGAGCGATCTGGCACAGCCCGATTGGGTCTCCCGCTATGGCCCTCGCGCTGAAGACTTTCGTTTACCCAAAACCACGGATGAACGAATCAAATATGCTAAACAAGTCGGGCAGGATGAGCACACGCTGTTGGAAAGTCTCGATACGTTCGTTGATCCAACTTTACTTTGGCAACTGCCTGCTGTCAATACGCTTCGCAGAGTTTGGCTTCAGCAGTTCCAACTTGCTGGCGATCAGCTTCTGTGGCGAACAGAAAAGGAGGGTAAACGACGCAGCGTGACGTTGCGTATTCAGGTTCAACATCAGGCGTTAGTGAATGCCCGCCATCGGGAAGATTCAGTCACTTATCAAACGATATACCATCGTCGAGCAGGTATTGAAGGGACTATATCTCAGGGTGTTCGTGCCTTCGGTTTGCGAAGATCGCGCTATATTGGCTTGGCTAAAACCCATCTTCAACATGTTTTAACGGCAACTGCCCTTAATTTATGTCGACTTGATGATTGGCTCAATGAGCAGCCAAGGACGGCAACACGACAGTCAACTTTTGTTCGATTGATGGCTGGAAAAGCAGCCGTATCCTGAATTCGACAACAGTATCAAAGATGTCTATGCTAACAAAGCCGCAATGGAGAAGCGAATTAGCGAAGGCTATAAAAACTGGGAGATTGTCCGGCCTGGAAGGCTGGTGGATGATCCCTTTACAGGCAAATACCATGTTCTTAATCAGCTCACGAAGGGTATGAACATCGGAAAAATCAGCCGGGCCGATGTCGCTCATTTTCTGGTTGCGCAGGCCGAGAACTTCACGATGCCCAATCAGTACGTTAGTCTTACCTGGTAAGCTTTCCCCAAATAGAGCCGGAAAAGTACTCACTTTATTCACCAGCTAATTTCTTTTAGCACGTCGTCTTCCCAAACCTAAACCATAATTATGGCTACAATTCATTTAAATGGATAGGAGGGGAGGTTACTTCCCACCCGGATATGCCGTTGCTTTGGGTGATTCGAGAAGAGTTTGACCTTACTGGTAGCAAGTATGGTTGCGGCCACGGCGTATATGTTGGCTGTGTGGCCAATGTAGACGGTGCTCATGTGCATTTATGTAAATGGTGGCCGGTTGCCTGTACAGAGTACCTTTCATAGGACAACCGGACGGCCATTTCCTTGAAGGCTTCGTCAAATACACGTCTTTTTCGTGGATAACTTTAGTCTTGTCCCAGACCGCTACAGTACCTCAATCGAAAAAGCGGCTTCAAACACCTGTCCCGGTTTTACCACTTGAATCGCTTCTTTTTGTTGAATTGGTTTGGGTGCCCCTTCGCTATCGGCGCAACCTAGCCACGGCTCAATGCACACAAAGGGCGCACCGGGTTTGGCCCATATTCCCAAATATGGAAATGCTGGATAGGCAACTGATAGAGCATGGTCATGCTTGTTACTTCGGATCGTTGCGCGTCGTGATGCCAGATTTTTAAACACAAGTGCGTCCTGATCGAATAAATGTTTTGTTAAGGGCAGCCGATTGTCTGGCGTCGCGACTGGTTTTGTTTCGCCGGTAAAATAACCCGACGGCGAGAGCATATGGGTTTCCAATGGCTCAGTGCGCTCAAACTCAACAAAGTAATCCTCGTACGCTTCGCCCGGATTAAACGGTACGGAAAAGGCAGGATGTGCTCCAACCGAGAAGAAAACGGATTGTTCGTCTTCATTCACTAATCGGTAGGTAACCGTAAGTCGGGGTCCGTCGAGTTCATAGATAAGCTGAAACTCGAATTCGTATGGAAAATGTACCCGCGTTTCATCGTTCGACCGTAGCGAGAAAATGGCATGAGTCGTTGTCGATTCGGTTGTTTCAAAAACAGACTGCCGGGCAAAACCATGACGGTCAATCGGATATGTTTCTCCATCAATCAGCAGCTGATTGTTCAAACAGCCGCCTACCACCGGGAACAGATTGGGCGCATGCCAGCCCCAAACGGTTGGGTCGGCCTGCCAAAGGTGTTCAATAGCGCTTGATTTATGGAAAATTGAGGTCAGCTCGGCTCCTTTGGGCCGGATAGAGACGCGGAGATCGTCGTTTTCTAAAGTTGTCATACGGGTAAAAATAAGAAAAGCCGCCCAATATTGGGCGGCTTTTGCGAATTCTACAGCCATCGGGATTTTTGGCCAGATTAATTTATGCGGTTTAGAACCGGAAGTGAGAGAACGCCTTGTTGGCTTCGGCCATACGGTGCGTATCATCCTTCTTTTTCACAGCCGCGCCTTCGCCTTTAGCGGCTGCGACGATTTCGGCTGCTAACCGGTCTACCATTGTTTTCTCACCTCGCGAACGAGCGAACCGGATAAGCCATTTCATGCCTACTGCGACCTTCCGGTCTGCCCGTACTTCGGTAGGTACCTGAAAGGTAGCTCCACCAACGCGACGGCTTTTTACTTCAACTGATGGCATGACGTTATTCAACGCCTTCTTCCACATATCCAGACCACTTTCGCTGGTGCGCTTGGCAACCGCATCGAGGGCGTCATAAAAGATGGAATACGCAAGGCTCTTTTTGCCTTCGTACATCAGGTTGTTTACAAATTTGGTTACTAAGACCTCTTTATACTTAGGGTCAGGTAATACGTAACGCTTGGGTGGCTTCGCCTTTCTCATGTTTGCTTCAGATTTTTGGTCTTACTCTGAACGTAGCTCCCTCTGTATGAGCATTCTAACGTCCAGTCTTGATTTAATGAATAATGTAGAATGAGAAATGAATAATGGCTGACGTAAACATCATTGTACATTACACACTACTCATTTTTCATTTACTTTTTCTTTTTCGCTGGAGGTGCGCCTTTGCCACCTTTCACTGGAGCCTGACCTAGTTTTGGCCGTTTGGCAACATATTTAGAACGGCTTTGTAGACGGCCGCTTACGCCGGCTGTATCCAAAGCGCCCCGAACGATGTGATAACGAACACCCGGAAGATCTTTTACCCGGCCACC
>JANXVQ010000468.1 GCA_025351545.1 Spirosoma sp. | reverse complement strand
CCCAAACCCGACCGGCCCGAATACGCCTTTATTGGTCGCTCGAACGTTGGTAAATCGTCGCTGATTAACATGCTGACGAGCCGCTCATCGTTGGCCAAAATTTCGGGGAAACCCGGCAAAACGCAGCTAATTAACCATTTTATCATTGATAATGAATGGTATCTGGTCGATCTTCCCGGTTATGGTTATGCGCAGGTGAGCAAAACCGACCGCGAAAAATTTGCCGTCCTCATTGATGGGTATCTGACGAACCGACTAAATCTGTTGTGCATTTTTGTACTGGTCGATGCGCGAATCGAACCCCAGAAAAAAGATCTCGATTTTATGAGTAATCTGGGCGAAAGAGGATTGCCGTTCGTTATCGTATTTACGAAAACTGAAAAACTTACTCCTGGTAAACTTCAGAACACCCTTGACACCTACCGGGCTATATTGCTCGAAGAATGGGAAGAAACGCCACAGTTTTTTGTTACATCGGCTATTACAGCAGCCGGTCGCGAAGATATTCTTTCCTTTATTCGCCCACTAAATGAAGGCTTTTTAAGCGAACGAAAGGCTGAAAGAGTGAAAGGGCGCAAGACGGGCGAGTAATTCTTTCGCCCTTTAAAAAGCAATACGCCCACCAAAATACACGTTACTAATTTACAAAGTCTCTCTATGGAAGCATTAAAACAGATTGCCAATGTGGCTGGCTACAGCGGCCTTTACCGAATTTTGAAGCCCGGTCGGGCGGGTGTGATTGTTGAGTCGCTGGACGAAAAGAAAACCAAGACGATGATGGGCCCAACGGCTCGTGTGTCGGTGTTGAGTGATATTTCGATCTATGTCGATGAAGATAGTGAAGAACAATCCCTATCGCTGAGCCAGGTATTACTGACAATCAATGAAAAGTACGGCGAAAAATTATCGGTCGATCCAAAAGGCTCTGCCGATGAATTAGCTGATTTTATGGCATCGGTTGTGCCGAATTATGATCGCGACCGAGTCCGAACAACTGACATCAAGAAATTGATTAGCTGGTACGGACTTCTTCGTCAATTTTCCCCCGAAATATTTGAGGTGCCAACCGAGGCAACCAAAGAAAGCTCGGAAGAAGCTCCCGTTGTTGGCGAAACGGTAGTAAATGAAACTCCGGTTGCCGAAGAAGAAACAGCGCCGGAGGCCCAAAAAATAGAAAAAGCATAAATATACGTCTGTCTTACGTGGTTAATTACCCGGGCAAGACAAATAAAGTCCTTCATTTTCAGTGAGAACAGAAAAGCCGCGATGACCATTGGTTTCGCGGCTTTTTAGTGTAAAATATAATCAGTCGATAAGCCAAAGTCATCAACATTATTAACGTTTTGGCCTATCGACTGGTGAATTGTCGTTAGTCTACCGTGCTCAACTTCACTGTATTCGTTCGGCGAGCCTGCGTTAGGGGCATACTAAGCGTGTTGATGAAAATGTCGCCAGATACTAACCGACCCTCTCCAATGAGCGTTTGTTTAATACCTTCAACAGTCTGATCGACCGTTAGGCTTAGGTCTGGTTCGTAAGGCATGACCTGAACACCCCAATATAAACCTAACGTATTGCGTAGTTGCGCATCGTTGGAAAAAACCAGCAAATCAGCTTTAGGGCGATGATGCGAAAGCCGCTCTGCCGTGTAACCTGAGTTTGTGATACCAATAATAGCTTTTGCTTTGGTGTCGCGTGCCAGTCGGCAGGCACTCATCACCACATTATCGTTAATAACGTTGTCACTTGGCTGCTCGTTTACCTGCG
The DNA here is from genome assembly GCA_025351545.1 of Spirosoma sp. Taxonomy (GTDB): domain Bacteria; phylum Bacteroidota; class Bacteroidia; order Cytophagales; family Spirosomataceae; genus Spirosoma. Next base: position 1,118 of record JANXVQ010000468.1, on the reverse strand, counting down.
CATGGTAGCGATAATAAATCTTGTCGGTCATAGTTTCGACCTGTAGAATGGTGTTCGCCATACTCTCGACCGCCAGGATTGGATATTTACCTGAGGCTGTTTCGGCGCTCAGCATTACGGCATCTGCTCCATCCATCACCGAGTTAGCGATGTCGTTGACTTCGGCACGGGTTGGGCGCGGGGCATCAATCATACTTTCGAGCATCTGCGTAGCCACAATAACTGGCTTAGCCGCCCGATTGCATTTCTCAACCAGCATTTTTTGAATCATCGGAACCTCTTCGGCGGGCAACTCAACGCCGAGGTCACCACGAGCCACCATCAGGCCGTCTGTAGCGGCAATGATGGAGTCGATATTTTGAATGGCTTCGGGTTTTTCAATCTTGGCGATTACGCGGCACTTTTTACCTTTCGACCTGATGTATTCCTTAATTTCAAGGATTTCGGAGGCTTCCCGCACAAACGACAGGGCAATCCATTCGGCATCGTGTTCCAGACCAAACTCCAGATCGGCCCAGTCCTTTTCGGTTACGGCGGGCATTGATACGCGCGTATTTGGAAGATTTACGCCTTTCTTCGACTTCATAGAGCCGCCGTAAACCACTTCCGTAACAACATCGGTGCCTTCTGTTCTGAGAACTTTTACCTCCAGCTTGCCGTCGTCCATCAGGATACGCTCGCCCGGATGCACATCCCGGTACATATTTTTGTAGGGCGTACTAACACGCTGGGCAGTCCCAATAATATCGTCGTTGGTGAAGACAAGCTCCTGACCAGCCACAATTGTAACGCCATCTTTATTTTCAACGTTGCCAATGCGAATTTTAGGGCCCTGTAGATCCTGCAAAATGCAGAGGTTAAGGTTGTGTTCTACATTCAGTTCGCGGATGCGGTTGAGCCGCATCAAATGGTCTTCGTGTGTGCCGTGAGAGAAATTGAGCCGGAAAACGTTTACTCCAGCTTTGGCTAATGCCAACAATTGTTCTTTCGTATCGGAAGCCGGGCCAACGGTGGCCACAATCTTGGTTTTCTTTGACATGGGACGGGAAAAATTGGGCAAAATTGGCCAGAAGCCGGTGCAAAAATAACCGTATGGTCTAATAAACGGTGGTATTTGT
>JANXVQ010000699.1 GCA_025351545.1 Spirosoma sp. | reverse complement strand
CGATAGTACCGCTTTGTCTGACTTCATGTAATCGACAATATATTGCGGCTCGCCCCGACGGCTTGGAAAATTATAATCCCATTCTTTCTCTGCCAGGTATTGGCAGAATGTGTTCAGTCCTTCATCCATCCATGTCCACTGGCGCTCATCGGAGTTGACAATCATTGGGAAGAAGTTATGGCCAACTTCGTGAATGATAACCCCGATCATACCCGCTTTTGTCTGCTCTGAATACGTGCCATCAGCTTCAGGACGACCGCCGTTGAACGAGATCATTGGGTATTCCATACCGCCCCCGGCTGTAGCATGGCACGAAATCGCTACAGGATATGGATACTTGATCGTGCGGTTGCCATACGATTTCAGGGTGTGTTCAACTACGCGCGTCGAATATTGACCCCAGAGTGGATTGCCTTCTTTGGAATAAAATGACATACTCCAGATTTTATGTCCATCGCCGTACACATCGGTTTGCATAGCATCCCAGATGAATTTACGGCTGCTGGCAAAGGCAAAATCACGAACGTTCTGTGCCGTGTATACCCATGTTTTCTTGCTCCTGGCATCGCCTGGTTTTGCTTTCTCGGCCACTTCCGCTTCTGCCTGGGTCACGATAACAACCGGGTTTTTTGACGTTGCTGCCTGAGCCATACGCTTTTGTTGCGAAGTCGTCAGGACTTGTTTGTAATTCTGGCATTCACCCGTAGCGCCGATAACATGATCGCTCGGAGCTGTAATAGCTACTTTGTAGTTGCCAAAAATAAGGGTGAATTCGCCTTGTCCTAAAAACTGCTTATTCTGCCAGCCATTTACATCATTATAGGCGCACAAACGTGGAAACCAGTGGGCAATGAAGTAATTATAGTTTCCATCTTTTGCAAAGAATTCCATTCCACTCCGACCGTAATACTCCGTAATGAAGTAGTTCCAATCTACATTGAACGAATAGCTACCACCGGGCTTTAGTGCGGTTGGCAGTTCGATACGCATCATGGTTTGGTTGATGGTATATTTCAGCGCGGTGCCCGATTTCGTGTCTTTAATTGATGTAATATGGTAGCCAAATTTATCGGAAGCCTGTTGGCTGCTGCGCTCACGAACCGACGTTAAGTTCTGCAACTGGGCAAAACTCATACCGCTTTCATTAACGCCACCGGTGCGGGTCACGCTGCCAATAGAGCCTTTCGCGAACAGATTCTGGTCGAGTTGAAGCCAGATAAAAGGCAGCTCGTCGGTCGAGTTGTTATGATAGGTAACTGTTTCGGTGCCAATGATTTTTTGGTTAGCGTCGTCAAGTTCTACCTTGATGTCATAGTCGGCTCGGTTTTGGAAATAATCTTTTCCGGGTGCGCCAGATGCCGTACGGAACGTATTAGGCGTGGGCAGAACAGGGCCGAGTTGTTCGAAACGCGTATTGGCGTTTTGGGTGGGGGCCGCTGGTGCCTGGGCTAGCAAAGCTGCTGACCAAAAGGTCAGGCCAGCCATTAATACTATTTTTTTCATAGTTTGTCTAGGTTAATAGAGATCATCAATTTTTGCTACTTCCCTGTTTGGCAGGGGACGGCTGACGTTGTTGTTGCATTGGGTTTTGCCCGGCTGCGCCACCCCGTTGCTGTTGCTTAAATAACTGAAAGCGCGTCGGTTGTGCCACGGGCGGAAACGAGTTGTCGTCTGTATTAATATCGGCGATCTCATAAAATGGATCGAGCGTCCACTGCTTTACTTTCTTACCTGTCGCAATTACTTTTCTAACAGATACGTCATTGAACCGCCAGATTTCAGCCGGGAATCGGGCTACTGAATCAGTACCGTCTTCAAACTCCATCCGTACAATAACGGGCATTGGAATGCCGCCTTTGTTCTTGAGAGACAGCGTGTAAAAGTTCGTACCCGCTTCGGCCAACGCCCGTTCTTCAACCGACAGTGTAGCCAGGTATTCCTGATATTTCTTCTTGTCTTCGTCGGTTACGGCATAGGGATCATAACGATTGTAGAAATCCTTCATGCTGCTGTCCTGCGCCACCACGGTTTGATCTTTGCTTAGTGCATCGCGCTGTTTACTAATCGTGTTCAACTTCTTTTGAGCAGCAGTTCGTGCTTCAGCTTTTGTTATCTCAGGATTTTGAGAGTTAGTCTGAAACCAGTCAACTTTCACTAGTGACTGATCAACGGCTTGTACACTATAGAACCAGCCTTTCCAGAAAAAGTCCAGATCAACGCCCGACGCGTCCTCCATTGTACGAAAGAAATCGGCGGGTTCGGGTGTTTTGAAAGCCCACCGACGAGCATATTCTTTAAAGGCGTAATCGAAGAGTTCACGGCCCATAATCGTCTCCCGGAGAATATTAAGCGCTGTAGCGGGTTTGCTGTACGCGTTCGGACCAAATGTGTTTCTGGGAATATTGTCAGAACTGCTCATAATGGGCACCTGTAGAGTAGAGTCAAGCCGCATATAGGGGACAATAGATTGAGGATCAATGCCCCGCGCCGGGTAATTCGCATCCCATTCTAAGCAGGCCAATCCTTCCATGAAACTATTCAGCCCTTCATCCATCCACGACCATTGGCGCTCGTCGGAGTTGATAATCATCGGGAAGAAATTGTGACCCACTTCGTGGATAATTACCCCAATAAGTCCATTTTTTGTGCCTACAGAATACGTGCCGTCGGCTTCTGGTCGGGCTCCGTTGAAACTGATCATTGGATACTCCATGCCACCAACCGGACCATGAACAGAATAGGCTACTGGATATGGATACGCAATTGTCCGGCGTGAGTAGGAGAGGAGAGTATGCGCCACAAGCCGGGTAGAATATTGGCCCCAAAGCGGGTTGCCTTCTTTCGGATATAATGACATAGCCCAAACGCGCTTTCCTTCTACATTAGGTTGCAAGGCATCCCAAATGAATTTACGACTGCTGGCAAACGAAAAATCACGGACATTATCGGCTTTGTAAATCCAGGTTTTTGTGCCCGTTGGTTTGGCCTTTTCGGCCGCTTCTGCTTCTGCCTGCGTCACGATCAGAACTGGGTTTTCGCCGGGTTTATCGCCTTTTCCTTTGGCGTCGTTCCAGCGTTTTTGCTGGATAGCGGTCAATACCTGTGCTGGATTCTGCAATTCGCCCGTTGCGCCAACTATGTGATCGTTGGGTACGGTTAAGGCTAATTTGTAATTACCGAAGATTAACGTGAACTCGCCCTGCCCTAAAAACTGCTTGTTCTGCCAGCCAGTTACGTCGCTGTAAGCACATAAACGCGGAAACCATTGGGCAATTTCATAGATATAGTTGCCGTCTTTCGGGAAAAACTCATAGCCTCCCCGAGCGCCTACACTCTTGACATCGACAATTTTGAAATTCCAGTCAATAGAAAACGTTACGGACTTGCCTGCACCAACGGGCTGAGGCAAATCAATACGCATCATGGTCTGATTGATAGTGTATTTAATGGGCTTCCCGGCCTGGTCGCGAACCGACGTAATTTTATGTCCATAATCTTTTGTAGCCAGTGCCGCATTGGGATTGATCTGCTGGAGAGAGGCTCCCTGTTCGCTGATACTGTTGGTCTGCGAAGTCCGGCTAATGACGTCGGGCCGGAACAGATTCTGGTCGAGTTGAAGCCAGATAAACGGTAATACGTCCGTCGAATTGTTGTGGTAAACGATCGTTTCTGATGCTGTTATTTTCTGATTAACATCGTCGAGAGTAGCCTTGATGTCATAATCAGCCCGATTTTGAAAATAGTCCTTTCCGGGTGCGCCAGAAGCCGTACGGAATGTATTAGGCGAGGGTAAAATAGGACCGAGTTGCTCAAAACGTGTGTTAGCGCGTTGTGTTGGCGGAGCTGGCATTTGCGCCTGGGCATACCAGACTGGAATGGCCAAAGCCGCTACCAGCAAAACTATCTTTTGCATATATGAGGTTGTAGTTGTTGATAAGAGGGGTAAAAGTACAAAAAAAAGAAGTTGTGCGTTTTCGTTTATTA
>JANXVQ010000690.1 GCA_025351545.1 Spirosoma sp. | reverse complement strand
CGCAGTTGTTGAGTAACTGTCAGCAGATCAATAGGGTCAGAGTTGCCAAACAGGGTCAGAATTGCCTGGTAAATCCGCTGGTGGGCTTCTTTATAAAATGTCTCTGGTTTGAGGATATCAACAACCGACGAAAGAGCGTCTTTTTCTATCATTAACGCACCCAGCACGGCTTCTTCGAGGTCAAGCGCTTGCGGAGGCAGTTTGCCCAGTCCCGTATCGAGCCAGTGATTTCCTGCTTGTTGACGACCCCCGGCAAAAGCCGAAGGTTTACGAAGGTGTTGATTGGGGCGTGCGTTATTCTCCATTATCTTACTGCAAGTTTACGCAATCTATCCCCCACAAGGCAAGTCGGACTTGATCGACGTATAGCCATAAAGACTGCCAAAACGTTCGTAACATTCTGGTAATGTTGACACTACAACGCTGAAAAAAAAGTTGATTATTTAAGCAATGCTTAGGGAATGAGCTTGCGTACATAATACTGAAAGGAAGCAGATGCCTGTACATCAGCAAGGTAAAGGTTATTTGTTATAAAATGCCCGTTTTGTGCAAAAAAATTACCTTAAATAAGAAACTGACCAAAGCGAATAAATTTTCGATCAAACGCGTTGTAGAAGCAAAGAAATCGCTTACTTTTCGGAATCACACTTTAACGTAATTCATCGTTTGGTCGAAAAAGTCATTACCCTCGACAATGTATCGCTCATCGACTTTCTGGGCGTAGAGAACCACACTATTAGAGAGGTGGCCGCTGCGTTTCCAATGAGCAAAATTATCTCGCGTGGCAACGAGATTCGTATTAAAGGCACAACGCCCGAGATTAGCCGCATTAGCGACATTCTGGATTCGCTACTGGAACATTATCAGAAATATGGAAAAATTACGCAGGAAAATGTCCAGAACTACATTAGTCATAGTGGCCAGCCTGTGAATGGCAATGGTCTTGTTCCGCCAGTGCCCCCCAATGATGATGAGGTACTGGTATATGGCACGCGTGGCGTAGCTGTTCGGGCGAGGACTGACAATCAGAAACGCCTGGTCGAAGCCGCCGAAAAGTACGATTTAGTATTTGCTATCGGGCCGGCAGGTACCGGGAAAACCTACACGGCGGTTGCTCTCGCGGTGCGGGCGTTGAAGAATAAAGAAGTCAAGAAAATCATTATCACACGTCCGGCGGTTGAAGCAGGTGAGAACCTGGGGTTTCTGCCGGGTGATTTGAAGGAAAAAATCGACCCGTATCTGCGCCCAATCTATGACGCACTCGATGATATGATTCCGGCGGAGAAACTAAAGTTCTACACCGAAAATCGAATCATTGAAATTGCGCCATTGGCCTATATGCGCGGTCGGACGTTGAATCACGCTTTTATTCTGCTCGACGAAGCACAGAACACGACATCCATGCAGATGAAGATGTTTCTGACGCGAATGGGCCCAACGTCGAAGGCGATTATTACCGGCGACCGGTCGCAGATCGATCTGCCGAATAAGCAAAAATCTGGTTTGGTTGAATCTATTGATATTTTGAAAAACATCAAAGGCATTGCGTTCGTTGAACTTGATGGCCGCGATGTGGTTCGTCACCGGCTCGTCCGTGACATTATTTCGGCGTATGATGAAGCAGGTAAGTAATAACCTGATACAGTATAAACGAACCGGCTGGCGTTGGCTGGCCGGTTCGTTTTTGTGTTTAGTAACGTCGGTGGCCTGGGCACAAACCAACACTACTGGCGAAGAATTGATCAATCGTTGTGGCGTAGTTGAGCACGAACGTATTTTGCAACAACGTAATCCCGACCGGCTTCGTCAGCTTACGGAGCTAAACCGGCTGATTCAGCAGGCAGAAGCAAATGGCAAGTTTTTGCGACAGGCGGTTGACGAGACTGTTTACCGAATTCCGGTTGTGGTTCATGTCGTACATAGTAACGCGTCGAATACCATTGGCGGAATAAATAATGTCAATATTTCTGATGAACAAATTCTTTCACAGATTCAGGTTCTGAATGAGGATTATCGGCGTAAGCAAGGCACAAATGGGTACAATACCAGTGCTATTGGAGCCGATGCCCGCATTGAATTTTTTCTGGCAACAACAGATCCGGCCGGCAATCCTACTACCGGTATCACCCGACATTATTATGCACAGAAATCGTCCTTCAATGTCTTCAACGACGATGTGCTACTCTCACAAATTGCCTACTGGCCCAGTAATCGATACCTGAATATCTGGGTAACAAAAGTTGATACCTACATTGGCTATACACAATTTCCGGCTGTAGCAGATACGCTAAGAGGATTGCCTGCCAGTTCGAATGAATTCACAGATGGCTCAATCATTGACTATCGTTATTTCGGTAAAAAAACCGGCACTGTCAGCAGCTCGTCCCTGTATGCTTTGGGACGAACTGCTACGCATGAAATAGGCCATTGGCTGGGCCTGTTTCATACCTGGGGCGATGGGAATGGATGCGCTGAGGATTATGTGGCGGATACACCTCTCACCGACGACAGGTCTGATGTCTCGCAGTTAATAACCTGCAAACAAACGTATTCGACCTGTGTTGCGGGCAGGCAGACGCGTGACCTTATTGAAGATTACATGAACTATTGGCCCGATGCCTGCATGAACCTTTTTACGGCCGGGCAGGTAGCCCGAATGCGTCTTGTATTGACATTGAGTCCGCGCCGGGCGCAACTGCTTAAGTCGGTTTCATCGCCCCTGACCGGAACGGAGGTGCTCACCATTAATGTCTACCCAAATCCAACGACAACTAACCCATACGTTGATGTGCAGCTGAAAGGCTTTCAAACGTTTAGTGTTGACCTGTTTGATGCAACCGGGCGCCAGTTACGAACAAATACTTATACCGACTACCCAAGTACAAGTGTGAGCTTATCTGTGGCCGGATTGGCAACGGGAGTCTATATTGTGCGGGTTAAAACGGGTAGGGAACTAGCTAGTAAGCGCTTGTTGATACAATAGTAGCCTGGACGGGTTTTCCTTGGCGGAGAAAACAACGCGGAGTTTCACCCGCATTATATATGATTAACGTTTTACCTATTTCAACTCCTTCCGACCTTGACTCGGCTTTCGCTATCCGCCGACAAGTGTTTGTGGAAGAACAGCATGTTTCTGCTGAAGAAGAGTATGATGAATTTGAGGATAGCAGCACTCATTTTCTGGCTCGCGCCGATAGTACACCTTGCGGTACTGCGCGCTGGAGACGCACATCGAATGGGATTAAATTAGAGCGGTTCGCTGTTCTAGCTGCTTTTCGTGGGCAGGGTGTCGGCAAAGCATTGGTGAAAACCGTACTCGCCGATGTATCTAGTCAGCAACCCAAACCTATTGAGCGAATTTATCTCCATGCACAAGTAACCGCTATGCCACTGTATGCAGGGTTTGGATTTATGTCGGTCGGCCCTATGTTTGAAGAAGCTGGTATTCAGCATTGCAAAATGGTGTTGCCGGGGTCTGCTTATGCGAAGGAATGAGAGGTAATCCATTCGTGCGCTATGTAGCGGGCCTGATTGTGGGAATTGTCCTATACGTACAATTGCCCGATTGGGTGGAACTTCCGCTGGCATCGCTATCCGTGGGAGTTGGTTTACTCATTTGGGGCTTTGTTCGGTATAGAAATAAACCTATCAAACCTGTCCAGACGGCGCCCGGCATAGGTGGTTTGTTGATTTTATTGGCTCTCGGTTGGGCTATTACCTATCAACACACTGGCGTCAATCAGGCCGATAACCT
>JANXVQ010000660.1 GCA_025351545.1 Spirosoma sp. | reverse complement strand
GTACCTGAATTGGTGCTGATTGGATTGAATCGAATTTTACGCTATAATGTTGAGAATTTACAAGCGAATACGCCAGACGTTAACGCATAGTTTGCTGGCTGTTGCCGCGACATCGCCGATGGTATTGGCACAGGGATTGGGTAATTCACCCTATTCGGCTTTGGGCATCGGAGAATTATACGGACAAGGGAACGTGACCAACATGGGGATGGGCGATATAGGCGTTAGTAACGCCAGTTCCTTCTACCTGAATTTACAAAACCCCGCCTTGCTGGCTCGCCGAAAGCGATTTACCGTCTTTGAGGTGGGCTTAATTGGCCAGTCGAAAAATATTAGTCAGAACATTGCCAATGTTCTGAAGAGCCAAAGCAATTTTGCTGGTAATCTAGGGTACTTAGCCTTGTCTTTTCCCGCCAATTCGCGCTGGAATGTATCGTTGAGCCTGAAACCGTACACCTACGTAAATTATAATATCCGGAGATTTGAGTCTGTGTCGGGTACGCCTTATTACGCACAATATAATTATACGGGCCGGGGCGGATTGAATAAAGTGACATTTGCCAACGGGGTGCAGGTTACGAAAAATATTTATGCGGGTGTAGAGGCTTCCTTTATATTTGGCAATATCACTAATTCGTCGGATGCACGAGCCATTGTCAGTACTACTGATTTGCTCGTAACTCACTTGAATCGAACAAATTACAGTGATCTCGTTTGGAAATTAGGCGCTGCCTGGCGGCCTAAATTGAGTGATACATGGACGCTTAATTTGGGGGCCACCTACGATCCTCAAATGCGTATCAAGGCAACTCAAACCGATATATATCAGCAGACTACACTGGCTGGTCAGGCTATTACTGCACCAGATACGCTACGACTCAATTCCAACGCACAGGCAACACTGCCGCAGCAAATGCACTTTGGTGTCAGCCTTGAAAAGGGTAATACACTTACGGTTGGCATGGATGTTGGGTTTCAGAAGTGGAGCCAGTACCGTACCACCGAGAATAAACCGGGGAGCCTGGCCGACGGGATGACCGTTGCCACGGGTCTTGAATATACGCCCAAACCTACGTCGAATCGTTATCGCGATTTAATTACCTATCGGGCTGGTTTTCAGTACAATCGCTTACCCTATCTAAACAACGGAACGCAACTTACCGATATCAATGGTAGTCTGGGACTATCGATACCGTTGGGTGCTTATTTTGTTAACCACGTAACTCTGTCGCTCGTGGGTGGGCAGCGAGGTGTATTGAGTGGCACTCAGATTAAAGAACAATATGTGCGTATAGGACTTGGTTTCTCACTTAATGACTGGTGGTTCCGTAAGCAGGTTATCGATTAATCTAGTGCAGAATAATGAGTAAAACGTATAGGGTGAAGAATAACAAAAACGGCTGGCTCTACGATTGTGTACAATATCTTCGAACGTTTATATATTCTTTATTCATCTGCGGGCTAATTCTTATCTCGTTGTTCGTTTTAGCCGCTTGTGAAAAACCTAAACAACCCAAAAAAGTAGTGCCTTATAATGGGCCAATTGAGGAAATTAATGATGTGAAGCTATTGTATAGTGAAGCGGCTAAATTAAAAGTCAAGCTGACAACAGCAAAGCAATTTCGGTATATCAATGATGATCGACGTTACCCAAAGCCTGTCAGCATTGTGTTCTATAACCCAACTGGTGAAGAAATAACGACCATCCGGTCCGATTCGGGCCGTTATGATAAGGCTAAAGATGTATATGTTGTTATGGGCAATGTAATAGTTGTTAATAAACAAAAACAGGAGAAACTTCTCACGCCAGAGTTAAACTGGAAGCCGCAGACAAAGAAAGTGTTTACCGACAAACGAGTAACGATTCTAAGCCAACTGACAGGTGAAAAGCTATATGGAATTGGCTTAGATGCTAATCAGGACTTCTCTCAGTACTCTATCCGTAAGCCAACCGGTATTTTCAATATGGAAGGAGGAATTTAAAAAGTAAGTGGCGGCAGATTTGAGAATCTGCCGCCACTTACTTTTTACACTGGTCAAGAATTGGTGTGACAGTTTTAACGCCTGTCAACTTCGTTTCTCCGCCCCACTCGTTATAGATATAAGTAATTAATTCGGCCACTTCAAGGTCGCTGAGTTGCGGCTGTGCGGGCATGGGCCGGTTATAATGTTTACCATTCACAACGATTGCCCCCTGTTGACCGTACCGAATCAAACAAATCACGCTTTTTTTATCCACCAAATAATCTGATTTCGCTATTGGTGGATATAACGCTGCCAAACCCTCACCCTTATTTTGGTGGCAGTTGGCACAGTTATTTTTAAAAACCAGAATGCCTTCAGTAATATATTGTTCCCGCTTAATTTCTTCGTCGCTCTGGCAAGAACTAACGCTCGCAAAAACAACAAGGGCAATAAAAAAACCAGTTAAGCGCATCATAATTTATATTCAGCCAGAAGCCGGTCCATATCGTTCATTAATTTGTTGACACCAGCTTCGGTAGTGCCATCGTAAATACCGCGGATGTGTTTGGCTTTATCGACCAAAATAAACGCACCACTATGGACAACACCCCCCGGTGCTGTGGAATCGGCCTGAGCCGTAACCATGTAGCTGTTTTGGCCAATTTCATAAATCTTGTCGCGGTCTCCGGTTACAAAAAGCCACTGCTGACCTGTAACGCCAAGGTTTTGCGCAAATTCTTTCAGCACCGCTACCGAATCGTGGGCAGGATCAATAGTATGCGAAAGCAGCATTACGTTCGGGTTTCCCTTAAATTTTTCATAAACCCGCTTCAACTGCACTTTCATCTTCGGGCAAATCGTTGGACAACTGGTGAAGAAAAAGTCGGCTACGTATATTTTATTATCGAGGGTTTTAGCCATAACCGTGTCACCGTACTGGCTGACAAATTTGAAATCGGGGATCGACTGATAGACTGAATCGGTCACCGATTTGCCATCGACAAGTTTCGTAACGGCTTCCCGATGACCCAGAATAGGGAGTTTATCAGTCCCTGCTCCACAACCTGCTAAGGTCGATATTAATCCGATTAGCAGAAGAGATGCCTTATTTTTTGCCCAAAAACTGACGAGCCTGTTCAATACTGGTAGTAACTTTTGTTTTGACATCGGTGATTTGATCTTTTTGCCCTGATAAATAACGCAGGGCTCCGTCGGATGGTAATTTAGTGAGTGTGTCACCATTGTAACGGCTCATCCAGTCCATCATAAGGCTATCGGCAACAGTCAGATTACGACTTAAGCGGCTAGCCTGTTCCCGTTCTTCATTGGTTCGAAGGGAAGCTACGGCAGAGCCGCTTGCTTTCAGGCTGTCGATCGATGTAATGCGCAGCTTCAACTGTTTTTGCAGTTTCATGATGTCATCAATTTTTGGCATTACTTCGTCATGAATGGCAAATACTTCGTTTTCGGTCTCTTTGACCCTATTTTCACCCGAGTTGCAAGCCCAAAAAGTTCCGGAAACCAGAAGTAGTCCGGTAATGAAAAGAATAAGTTTATGCATAAGAAATGATATATTTAAAATAGGGTATGCGAGGGATATTTTATTAATCGACCCGTGATCGAATATTATTTTGCCGTTGAGGCCGCGCGTTGTTTTAAAATTTCACGCGCGTTCTTGAGCGCACTGGCTGATGGATTGTTGCCGCCAATCATCTGCGCAATTTCGTTAATACGCTCGTCCAGCGTTAATTTTTTAATACGGCTGACGGTTTTATCAGCCGAATGGTCTTTATAAACAAAGTAGTGTGCTGTGCCCTGACCTGCTATTTGATGAAGATGTGTGATGGCAATAATCTGGTGATTGTGTGCCATATCGCGCATCATGTTGCCCATTTTGATGGCAATCTCACCCGAAACACCCGCGTCAATTTCATCGAAGACAATGGTGGGTAACGATCGTTTGCTGGCTAAGATATATTTGATAGCCATCATCAATCGCGAAAACTCACCACCCGACGCTACGTTTTTTAATTGTTGCGGTTTAACACCTTTATTCGCACTGAATAGAAATGAAATCGTGTCTACACCCGTTGGGGTTGGTTTACCGAGTTCAGCCTGTATTTTTAGAGATGCATTTGGCATGCCGAGGTCGTTCAGCAAGTGACCAATCTCGGACTCAATTGGTTGAATGACTAGTTTTCGGGAAGCCGATAAGGCATCGGCGCTGGTTTGAAGCTTCTGACGGGCAGCTTCTGCCTGGCCTTTGGCATCGGCCAGTGCATCGTCCAGATTGAGCACTTTACTCACTTTTTGTCCGAGTTCATTGCTTAATACAATCAGTTCCTCCACCCCTTTAACCTGGTGTTTGGTTTGAAGCTGATACAGTAAATTCAGCCGTTCCCGAATGGTTTCGGCGCGGACGTCGTCTATTTCAACGCGGCTCTGCTCAACACTAATTTCGTCGGCCAGGTCACGTAGTTCAATCAGGCTACTTTGTGCCCTTTGCTGCAATTGCTCGTATTGATTTGATAACTTACTGATATAGGTCAGGTTACTGACTGTGCCTTTTAAAAAATCAATAACTGACTGCTCAGTATTATCTAAGTATTCGTATGCTACCTGCAGGCGCTCCTTAATATCTTCGGCGTTTTCGAGGATTGTCAACTCCTGTTCAAGAGTTTCCTGCTCGTTGGACTGAAGCTGCGCTTTGACCAATTCTTCGTATAAAAAATTATTGTAGTTAAACTCTTTTCGCATGGCCGAAGCCTCAGTCTGCAACTGATCATAATGCGTCTTTTTTGTCCGGTAACTCTGATAATCAAGTCGATAAGCGCGTATACGTTCTTCGTTTTGAGCATACGTATCCACAATTTCCAATTGATATTCATTCGAGCCAAGCAATACCGAATCGTGCTGTGAGTGAATGTCCATCATCTGGCTGGTTATGCGCCGAAGCGTTTCCAGATTGACGGGTGTATCATTGACAAATGCGCGCGATTTACCACTTACCCCGATTTCACGGCGGACAATGCAGGTATCGGAATAATCTAATTCTTCTTCGTCAAAAATTCGTTCGATACGATAGCCGGATACGCCGAATACCCCTTCGATAACGCATTTCTGTTCAGGATTATACAAAACGCGCGTATCGGCCCGATTGCCAAGCAGCAACCCAATAGCCCCCAGTATAATTGACTTACCTGCTCCTGTTTCGCCCGTAACAATATTAAGCTCACGATCGGGCGACAGTTCTAGTTCGTCAATTAACGCGTAATTTTTTATGAGTAAATGCGAAAGCAAAATCAGCGAATAGTTAGCTGTGAACAGTGAATAAGTCTCAAATTAATACAGGCAACTGCTTACTGTATTAATTTTCGGTAGTTCTCGGTTTTGGCAGGGTCCAGAAATGAAAGTAAGTCGAAGGCTTGCTTGCGTTCGGCTGGAGTCCCTTCGTAAAGTATATTATAAATTTCCAGCGATTTAGCGTCGAAAAATGAATTGATTAACACGGAGTTAGGCAGTTGCAGACCAATGGTACGGATGGTTGTCAGCAAAGTAAGCATTTGTTTGCGTACCTGCACGGGGTTGGCTGCAAATACATCCAAGCCCAGTCGGTGGTAGGTATAGACGCCGTCCCGAAAAGGAATCAACTGCTGATTTTGCATATTTTCGATGAGCCAGTACCGATTTCGACGGTCACCGCCATTCTGCCAGGCTCCATTGGGTGATCCTTGCTGAGCCAGATTTGTAATAGAATAGGCACGTTGCACAAATGGATTGCCGCCCTGTTTGCTAAAGGTGTCGTAGTCAACCGCCAAAATCACATTGGCATAGAAGGCCAGCATGGAGGTAAGGTCGTCTGAAAACTGATTTTCCCGAAAATAAACGGGTGTCGTTGGCAGATACACAAAGTTAAAGGCCCGATCAACGTAACTAAAAGTGGTTGTCTCGTAGTTTGTGCCATACACGGGACGTGTCACGATAATCTGCGCGGTTGCTTCAAATACTCCCTGCGTCAGCGATTTCAGCAAGTTGATATTTATTGAGCAGTTAATTCGCTCTGTAACTGCAAACTGGTCGTTGCTCCATCGCCGGTTGTTCATAAACTCGGTGATGATTCCTTTTAGCTGATTAACATACGAGAAATCAGTTTTTTGCTGCGCAAATAACTGATCAGAATTGATTGTTACCTGACAGTTCAGCTCCTGCGCCCGCGCCGACCCTATCAAGCAACTTAATACCAGTAAAATCTGTATCGTTTTCATTCTTGCTGACTCTGTGTAATCGCTTGTCTCTCAGAGCGATTTTAGGACTAAACTCACTAAATCCTGTGCCACATCATCCTTCGATTTAAGGGCAAATTCATAAGTTTGTTCATCTTTATCAATAACGGTAATTTTGTTTGTGTCGTGCCCGAAACCTGCTCCTGAATCACGAAGTGAATTTAACACAATCCAGTCTAAATTCTTAGCGTAAAGTTTTTTCAATGCATTCTCTCGTTCATTGTCGGTTTCGAGTGCAAATCCCATTAGCAACTGACCCGGTCGTTTTTGGGCACCCAGCGTAGCGGCAATGTCGATGGTTTTGGTTAACTCAAGCGAAAAAATGGATTCTTTCTTTTTAATTTTTTGCTCGGCGGGGTGAGCGGGTGTATAGTCGGCAACGGCAGCGCTCAATACAATAATGTCGGCATCAATAAAAGCCGCTTGTGTAGCCTCAAACATCTCCTGTGCCGAGCGGACGTTGATACGCCGGACAGTAGGAGCGGGAAGGGGCAGCGCCGTAGGGCCACTTATTAAAGTAACATCGGCACCAGCCTGTGCAAAAGCTCTGGCAATAGCATAACCCATTTTGCCCGTCGAATGATTACTAATGTAACGCACCGGGTCGATTGCTTCCTGGGTTGGTCCCGCCGTTATTACTATTTTCCTGCCTGATAATAATAGATGTTGTTTACTACTTTCGGCCCAGAACGCATCAAGAATTTGTACGATAGTTTCAGGTTCAGCCAATCGTCCTTTGCCAACCAGTCCACTAGCCAGTTCGCCATGCTCGGACCTGATAATGTGATTACCAAACGATTCAAGTCGGCGCAGGTTTTCAGTTGTTGTCGGATGGTGGTACATATCGACGTCCATTGCTGGTGCAAAAAATACCGGACAGCGGGCCGACAGATAGACAGCCGAAAGTAAATCATTGCAGGAGCCAGTCGCGCAACGTGCTAATGTGTGTGCCGATGCAGGAGCGATCACAATGGCATCGGCCCATAAGCCCAACTCAACGTGATTGTTCCAGCTTCCATCACCGGGATGGTCACTCCGGGCATTGACAAAATTCGATGATACAGGCCGTTTCGACAGTGTGCTCAACGTCAATGGCGTAATGAACATCTGTGCCGACTCCGTCATAATTACTTGCACTTCGGCACCGGCTTTTACCAAAAGCCGAACCAAAAGGGCCGCTTTATAAGCCGAAATACTGCCTGTAACACCCAGAAGAATTCGTTTGCCCGCTACCGACATTGGGTTGTTGAGAAAGACAATAGACTGTTTTTTCGTTTGTGTACGCTGAAAATTAAACCATTAAAATACCAAGAACCGCACGGCGAATACCATGCGGTTCTTGACAAAACTTAACACTTGACATTACTGTTGAGCGTCTTCGTCGTTGTAACGCCAGTACACTTTACCTTCCAGAAACTCATCTATAGCGATGGACGTTGGCTTTGGCATCCGTTCGTAGAACTTCGATATTTCGATTTGTTCGCGGTTTTCAAAGACTTCTTCGAGGTTATCAACTGCTGAAACGAACTCTGACAATTTGTTACTCAATTCTTCCTTGTTCTTTGTCGCGATCTGCCGGGCACGTTTCGAAATAATCGAAACCGATTCATACAGATTTCCGGTTTGAATCGCAATCTTGTCGCTATTGCGGGTAATGATAGACGGATTTGTGGCCATGTATTTAGTTAACTATAAACTATATTAATTTGCTGCCGTCACCTTTGCCGGGCGATTGGCTTCTTTTAGTCGTTCCCGTTCTTTTTCCCGTTCCTGTTCCAGCTTATCCAAGCGATCAATTTCTTTCTGGCTGGTTTCGTACATCTTTTCAGACTGCTTCAGTAACTGACTTTTGGGATACTTATCCACAAACACCTGATGATAACTGATAGCCTCCAGATAACGTTCCTTTTGCTTCGTTTCCAGACTGTTCTGCGCCAGACTAAACTCAGCATCAACTTTCAGGAAAGCCAGTTCTTCATTGTACTCAGAATCAGGAAATTCCTTTTGAAAGTTATTAATTGAAATAACCGACGATTTATAGGAAGCAATGTTAAAGCCGCTCGTTTTAAAATATAACTTGGCTTTCTCGTAGGCTTTCCGTTCCAGTTTTCCACGAAGTTCCAGAATCAACTTGGTTGATTCCTCTTTGTACTTGCTATCGGGGTAGGCATTTACAAAATCCTGAAGAGCCGACGTAGCTGTCAGCGTATTCGACTGGTCAAGATTAAAGGAGGGCGTGTCTTTATACAAGGAATATGCATACATAAACATGGCTTCCTGAGCATAATCTGAGCGC
>JANXVQ010000636.1 GCA_025351545.1 Spirosoma sp. | reverse complement strand
TAATAAATCTAGGCTCGATCCTGCTCGAACGCTGTGTGGCTGAATCGGGCTTGCCACTCGCCCGAATCACAGGCGAACGAAGACGTAGGGTCGGCATTGCCGAATCGTACACAAATCCGGGTAGCTGCCAACATTCATACGAACTGTTTCAGACTACTGGACATGAGGGTGTTATTAGCTAAAAAGTAGGCAGTCCTAGGTAAGTTTAATTAGGTCGATTTCTATAGTTTATACAAGGGAAAGAGGGATAAGATTTATCATATTTCTCACCTTGGCGAACCACAACTACTACTCCAGGTAAAAAAGTCGCGCATCAGCCAATGCCGAACACATAGATCAGATAGACAATCAAAAACCCCAACCCTGCCAGTAACAGGCCATTTAACCGTCGATTTTTCAGAAAAAGTAGCAGAAACAAGCCCGATACCGACACCAGCGTCATAAAAATAGCCGCGCCATCAATCACCAGCGACCAGGATTTTCCCGTGTCGCGGCCTTTGTGAAGATCGTTGAGAATGGCCACCATACCCATTCGGGTTTGGGTGATATGGTACGTTCCTTTTTGTCGGTCAATGACCGCATCGGCCGAGTAGCCTGGCCCCCGAAACGATACCGAAAATTGGCGGTCGTCGAGACGGGTATCGCTAACGGCCCCTTTTATGCCGGCTTTGTTTCGAAGATGTTCGACAATAGCCAGTTTATTGACGGATACCGTATCCGGTGTTTTTACCCAGGCCAACGGTAGTTTTCCGTCGATGTCGTTCGTTTGAAACTGATCGTCGAACCAGTCGGCGTGGTTGAGAGTCAGACCCGTTACGGAAAAAAACAGGACAATCACAAAGCTAACCATCGACAGATACAAATGCAGCCAGCGGGTTGTAGAGGCAGCCTGCCGTTTCCAGGCGGGCGTTCCTGCCGACGTGACTCGGGCCGCGGCTGGCTCAGCGGGCGTCGCTCTTTTGGCGATAATCCAGGGCTGCTGTTGCGATTTCGACATTGCCGGGCACTGTTTGTTGTTTAAGTTTTCCATTAAAATCCATCATTTGTCGAATTATCTGGTAAGTACTGTGCTCGCGGGCGGCTTCGATACAGACCGTGTACTTAGCCTGCTTAACATACTGCCCTGCATTATCCCTGCCATCCCACTGGACCGTGTAGCTACCTGGCGAGCGGGTCGCACTCGTGATCGAAGCCGCGTCGAAATCTGAACTCCGCTGTAGGGCATACCAATCCCGCAACTCAGGTAGCCAGCGAGGTTTGTTATACCAAAGAGCCAGATTTCGAACCGGAACACCCTTTTCATCTTCGACCCAGATCGCTACGAATGGCCGGTGTGAACGACCCTGAAATTGAGGCAATTCGAGGCTGATTATCAATTCCTGGTCAGAATTCCACAGCTTATCTTTCTGCGGAGTTATGCTCATCAGGCGAACCGTTTCCACCGACTTACTTACTGGGTTTTCATGCATTGATAACCCGTCCCAGCCGGGGCTGGTATGCTGCTGACCGTCGGTCGTGACAATGAAAAACTCCGCACCAGGAGTACGGGCGGCCAGTTTTGTACGCTCACCAGGCGACAGGATGTTAAATGCGGTGGCCAGTGCACCCGCTGTAATAGCATCAGGGTGTACAACCGTGGCACTTGCTACATCGTTCGCTGAACGGCCCGTTCGGGGATCTATGATGTGCGAATACCAGTTTTCGCCCAGTTGAATGCCACGTCGGTAGTTGCCGCTGGTAGCCACTGCCTGGTTTTGAACGGCAAATCGGGCCAGCACCTCGCTGTTTTCGGCACCGGCGCGCGGATTGGCTATGGCTACCGTCTCTGTCCAGTTACCACGTACGACCAGATCGCCCCCGCCATTGAGCACAACTGCCTGAATTTCGGCTACGTGCAGCGCGGCTTCTGCCGCCCGGTCGAGCACGTAGCTTTTGGCGAAAGTGTTTAACCGCAGTGGGATAGTCGTCAGGCGAGCAGCGATTTGTTCGGCTGGGTTAAGTAACCAGTGCCGTTGTTGCACCGATGCTATATCAGCTTCAGATGGCGACACCGACTGCTGCCATAATTGACTGATGTGCTCAGTTCCGGCATTTATGGCCCCCTCCGTTTTGTCATACCACTCGTCGAACAGGGATAAAACAGCAAACAAATCGGGGGAAATACGTTCGGGCGAACCCGTGGAGCGCAACCATTGGCTGAATTCACTGTCAGGGCAGTAGCTACTCAAAATCTGAGTTAACCGGTCAATTTCAGTCAGGGCCACTTGCTCGGCTCGCCGGGCAGCCGCATAGGATGAGGCAATAGCCTTGAACGTGAACGACGTACCAAGTACGTTTTCAACATGGCTGATGTACATCCCTGCGGTTTGCAGGGGTATTGTCGCCGAAAGAGCAGGCGTCAGGAGGGCATAAGCGGTTAGTCCAGGATTTACTGCAATCATCAGGTTTCAATTTTTAGATTGACCGAGGTGAAATTAGTATGTATTCCATGGCACGGAAATAAAATCTAGCTGAATGCCGGAATTAAGCGGTCTAAATGCTTTTTTTGACAAAGGAATAGTTTCAAGTGGCAGCAGCTGTGATTCGCACCCGGATTGTATCCTGAGCCTGTATATAAAGCCCGAAGCGGAGCAGCAAAGCAAGAAGTCTCAGTCATATACGGAGTTAGTTTGTAATGAGCAGGGTTTTTCCATCTGTACTGAGGGTAGCTTTATACTGAGTCATGCGAGGCTGGCCCTTGCGTAACCGCTCCGGTGGTATTGAAACGCGCCCCGTGATTGGGGCAATACACGTTGTTTGAAATGGCAACATACTGTACCGTTGAGCCCTCGTGGGTGCATACTTTCGAGAGAGCAATGTAACTGCCATCTTTGATATGGGCCACCAGAATGGAACCGCTGTAAGCATAGCCGCCAATGGTGGTCAGTCCTGAATACGTTGCCGAAGTTAAATCCAGGGTTATATTAGACGTCAGCGGGGCAGCCGGTGTGAGCGAATTCTTGGAACAGGATGAAAGAGCACCTGCGCAGTAGAAAGCGACCAGAGCCGAACCGCTCAGGCCCAACTGTCGGAGAAACTCCAGTCTATTAATCGATGCTGTGGTTTTGTTCATGCTTGCTTTTAGGTTTGTATGCTAATACGGTATACGCGAGATTAATAGTCAGCCGTTGCCTGAGAAAAAAAATAATCGTGGAAATGAATTGAAAGCTGGAAATCGACTGCTTATCAAGTGACCGGAAGATTGGTTAGGTGTAAGCTAAAGGCGGAAAAGCCAGTCGGGTTTCGTAGGCGACCTGAACAAATGAACGCCTTGGAGCACAGTGCTTTTGAAAACGAGTTTATTGCCAGGCAGTTAATCAAACTCGTCGCCATTTATGACCAGCAACTGGAGGCCCCGGCTGCGGCCATTGCCCAACTCATTGATAATGACTCGGTGCTCAAGCCCCGCGTGGAGCAGCCCGTGTCGATCGGTTCAGGACCCCCCTGGATTACTGAAACACAGGACTCAACCGAGTCGCCGGTGCGATAGAAATTCGGGATAGAGACCGCACGGCGGCCCCGCCATGAGTTTAAAGATATCTCGGATCCCAAAAAGCGGGCGGCTATTTGTATATTGTATTTAGCGGTTTATCCTTCATCACCGATGCCTGTTCAAAGATGATCGTTGGGTACTGTCTTCATCCCTACTTAAACGCGGATGGGTGTTTGATCGCTTTAGAGATGGTTCTTACCGGGTGGAGCAAAAGGGAAAATGAACTCATCCATCATTCACCGGGGCAGCCAGTATTATAGTTTTCAGTATGTAAAAAAAACAAAGGGTGGTATTTTCATCAGTATTACTCAGCACAGCGATCCTTATGAGAACGCTATGAACTCAGACACGCGGTATCAAGCTATTTCAGGACAATGCAAATCGTCAATTGAGAGTTTCACGATACAGAATTAATGACCTCCCTAATGGTTTTGCAGAGGTAAGCAAGTCCACTATGCCGATAATTCCGACCATCTCGAAACTCCCAGCTCATCCCCCAATCAAGGTTAACGCTTTTGCTAAAAATGGACAGACGAAATTTTATAACATTCAGTGCTACGTCCCTTTGCATGATGCCCATGTTGGGATTCAAGGGGTTTACCAATATAGCGCCCAGAAAACCGGCCTGGTTGATTAGCTGGATTGCTATCAACGACCAGCAATTGGTGAACTATAAAACCCTGAAGGTCACAGACTCGGCCAATAAGTTTGTCGGTGGCTACATGAACGATATGGAAATACCTAATCCGCATTCCACCAGCGGGTTTATAATGAAAGCGAGCATGTTGATTGCCTGCCCGGAATCTAGTCATTATCAATCAAAGGAATTGCTCAAAGAGGTAGAAGCTGCAGCGGGGGCTTTGCTCAAAATGCAGCACGATGATGGGACAATTGATTTGCTGGAAACCAATTTCCATTCGACGCCTGACACTGCTTTCTTATTAGAAAATATCGTTCCGGCTTATAAATTCCTAAAGCAATTGAATGTCAACGGGTCGGAAACAACCCTCGACTTACTAAAGACATTTTTGAAAAAGGCGGGTGAAGCCCTTAGCGTAGGGGGCATTCATACGCCAAATCATCGTTGGGTAGTATCGGCGGCTTTAACCAAATTGAATGAGTTGTTTCCCGACAGCCGGTATACCAGTCGAATTCAACAGTGGCTGGCCGAACAAATTGATGTAGACCCTGACGGACAATACACCGAAAAAAGCACTAACAGCTACTCGCCCATTGTGGATAGATCCTTGATTATCATGGCGAAGGGTCTGAATAAACCGGAGCTTTTTGACCCTGTCCGCAAAAACCTGACGATGACTTTATACTACGTTCACCCCAACGGTGAGGTAGTGACGGAAGCGTCTAACCGACAGGACAAGGGCTCTATTGGCAACATGGCTAAGTATTATTATTGCTACCGCTACATGGCGATACTGGACAAAAACGGCGAAATGGCAGCCATGTGCCGATTAATTGAAAAGACTTGTCCGAAAGAGCAATTAGCAGGTTACCTCGATTATTTTCTGGAAGATCCTATGCTCTGGAATGAGCTGCCGGTCAGCAAAAACTTACCGACTGGCTACGCCAAAGTGTTTCCGTACTCGGGTGTGGTACGTATCCGACGTAATAATTGGGACAGTACCCTTTTGTCGAACAATGCCAGTTGGCTCACCTTTCACAAAGGAAATGCCATTTTACAAGGCATGCGAATAGCTACGTCTTTCTTCGGGAAAGGGCAGTTTGAAACAGATAGAATTGAGCAGAAAGGCGATACATGGGTAATGCACAAATCGCTCGATGGGCCTTATTATCAACCAGTTTCTAAAGAGGAAACTGCTCCCGATGGCGATTGGAACAAAATGCCAAAAGACAATCGACAACAGAGCGAAGTTCAAAGGCTTGACACAACGATAAAAATTAAAGAAGTAGCGAACGGTCTGCAAATTGACATAGATATTGCCGGTACTGAAGGCGTTCCGGTAGCGCTCGAACTCATCTTTCGGGCGGGCGGTACGTTGGCAGGCGTGACAAAACTCCCGAAGAAAGAAAACACTTATCTGCTATCAGGCGAATCAGGATCATATACTGTTGATGCAGACACCATTCATTTCGGTCCGGGGAAAGCCGAACACAAAGGCGTACAATTACGAGGTGCCCTTCCCGGAATGGATATGCCAACGGTCTATCTGACAGGCTTTACACCATTTAAACACCGTATCTCGGTAGGCTAAATCCGTCGCACAAAAACAAGTCCAAAAAAAGTAAAACAGGCTGGAAAAATCTCCCATTAACTTCAGGATACAGGGTGTGTGCTACGGATTGAGTTGGATAGTTATTAAAATCACCGAAACGCGGCCGCGCCACGGCGGTCTCATATTGCACATTTTCGTACTTAACCTTTTTGCAAGGATACCACCGAAGCCTGGGTTTTCGCTTTCGTTGGTGCATCTGGTAGGATCTGGTCCGCCGGAGCGGTCAAGTCGCTAACCGCACCGCTCATTAGTTCATATCTGTTAGGATACTTGTAATAAGGATGGTTCGATTCGGTTGTGGCCAGCATGCCCGCTTTCTTTTTGGCTAACATTCCATGTTTTTTCAGAAACAGAAGCAACCGATCCCGACCCTGCTTTAGGCGGTGTCGTAGCAGGAATGTCTTCAGTTCACCAGGCAACTTGTGGGTATCCATACCAGGCGCTTCACGCCGAATCTGTCTGACTTCCGCCCCGGCCTTCAGGTTTGAGGGCTGATAAGATAGCATCGGTTTGAAAGCTCGTTCTTTCTGCTCGCCGGGTAGCCGCGTACCAGGCTTGAGGTACTCTGCCCGCACGGGAGGCCCAGTTGTTTTTACTCGACCGGCAGCGGCCGACCGCCTTTCATGGGCCTGAGCGCGACGGCGGCCCGGTCTTTGTTGTACCATAATGTCGGGTTTAGGAACCCTGCACCACAGCACTCATTTTCTAAGAAAGACCTAAAAGACAACCAAAAATGATTATTTTACTTAGTGTACTAGTGCTTGTTGCAGGCTGGTTTATCTGGCGGTATATGCAGCAGAAACAGCAGGATGCCCTTCCGTTGCCAACCAACTATCCGCAATTATTGCAGGAACACGTCTCTTACTATCAATCGCTGAGTGATGAGAAAAAGAGATTATTTGAAGATCGGGTAAACCAATTTTTACACCACGTCCGAATTGAAGGCGTGGGCACTACTGTCGATGATCTGGACAAAGTTTTAGTCGCCAGCAGTGCTATAATTCCCATTTTCGGATTCGAGGACTGGTACTACTCACTGACCGATGTATTGCTGTATGAAGATCGGTTTAACGCAGATTACCAAACCACGGGCAATGACCGAAATATTCTGGGCATGGTAGGTGAAGGCGGTGCTTTGCAAAGTACAATGGTATTATCGAAACCAGCCTTGCACGAAGGTTTTGCCAATGAAACCAGCAAAGACAATACGGGTATTCACGAGTTTGTTCACCTGCTCGACAAAGCCGATGGCGCTACCGATGGATCCCCCAATTATCTTCTGCCGAAAGACCACATTAAGCCCTGGCTGCAACTTATCCATAAGAGCATCCATGATATACAGACCAATCGTTCGGATATCAATCCATACGGGGTCACTAACGAAGCCGAGTTTTTTGCCGTTGTGTCGGAATACTTCTTTAAACGTCCCGATCTGCTTCACGAAAAACACCCGGAACTGTTTGCCCGACTGGAAGAGATCTTCCGCCAGAACCCAATGAAAGCTGATAAACTAGTAGAGTAAGATAAATAACCACTTTACCCTATATGAAACCTCTTCTATTTCTTGTCCTGATTGCTCAATTCGCCAAGGCTGTTCCGCCCGGAAAGCAACCGCTTTTCAATGGCAAAAACTTGTCTGGCTGGTACGTTTTTCTTGAAAAACGACAGAAAAATGAGGATCCCGCCAAAGTCTTTACCGTAGAAGATGGTCTGCTGCACGTATCAGGCAAGGAATTTGGCTATATCTGTACTGAAAAAGTATACCGTAACTATCATCTGACGGTTGAATTTAAGTGGGGGACAAATCGCTACGCACCACGCGAGAATGCCAAACGCGATAATGGTATCATGTACCACATTTCGAAGGAGACCGAAGATCGGGTTTGGCCAGTTGGCATTGAGTGCCAGATTCAGGAAGGTGATGTAGGCGATTTCTGGCTGATCGGCGGCACAACAATTGAAGTCGATGGTAAACGCAATGAGCCGGGCCCCTGGGTACGGATGCCCAAAAAGCGCGATGCCGAAAAACCCTTTGGTGAATGGAATCGGGTAGAAGTGATTTCAAAAGATGGTATCTGCACTCATATTGTCAATGGCATAACCGTTGCTACGGGCATTAATCCC
The DNA here is from genome assembly GCA_025351545.1 of Spirosoma sp. Lineage (GTDB taxonomy): Bacteria > Bacteroidota > Bacteroidia > Cytophagales > Spirosomataceae > Spirosoma. The sequence goes on along the minus strand of JANXVQ010000636.1, from coordinate 105 downwards.
AGTGTTCGCGAAGGTAAAATTTTATTGCAAACGGAAGGGGCGGAGACATTTTTCAGAAAGGTAGAATTAGAAGAGTTGGAGTGAATTCGGGTAGATGTCAAGAGC
>JANXVQ010000245.1 GCA_025351545.1 Spirosoma sp. | reverse complement strand
CCACCTTTTTTCTCTTTCCCGGCCTTTCCATGCAAGCTCTCTCTCCCACTACGTCCCGCGTTTCGTTCCGCCCGTTGTTTGCCTTGCCGGTTATTGTATCGGCATTGGGTTTCTTTGTGGATGTGTATGACATGCTCATTTTCAGCATTGTGCGTGTTCCAAGCCTGCAATCGCTGGGTTTGTCGGAAGCGGAGGTTTCCAACGCCGGTACATTTATCCTAAACTGTCAGCAAGCCGGGTTAGTAATAGGTGGTTTTCTGTGGGGCGCATTAGGTGACAAACGCGGTCGAATGTCGGTGCTGTTTGGTAGTATAATCACATATTCGCTAACCAACATTGCCTGCGGCTTTGTACAGGATGTGAACATGTATGCATTCCTGCGGTTTGTGGCCGGTGTCGGGCTCTCCGGTGAAATAGGCGCAGCTATAGTGCTCGTATCTGAAATTCTTCCGAAGGAAATCCGAAGTTACGGCTCCTCTATCGTGGCTGGTATTGGCTACCTCGGCGCGGGCGTAGCCTATCTCACCGTCGAATACTTCAACTGGCGAACGGCGTTCTGGGTAGGGGGCGGCATGGGTATTGCTTTGCTCCTGCTGCGGGTGAGCGTCTTTGAATCGGGCGTCTTTAACCGGATGAAAACGGAACACAAAGAAGTTAGCCGGGGAAATTTTCTTTACTTTTTTACCAGTTGGCCACAGGCAATCAAATACCTGCGCTGTGTATCGGTAGGCATTCCCACCTGGTTCATTGTGGGTATTCTGGCCACGTTTGCCAACGAGTTTGGTCAGGCGCTGGGTATAGAAGAGATAGTAAAACCCGGTCGTTGCGTCATGATGATTTACGTGGGGCTGGCCGGGGGCGACTTGCTTAGCGGGCCACTGAGCCACTGGTTGCAATCTCGTCTGAAAGCCATTACGGGTTTGTTGATATCCAGTGCATTGCTGAGTGGCGTTTATTTATTCGGAGGCATCAACACGGCGGGCGGCCTTTATACAGTTTGTCTGCTGGTGGGCTTCTGCACAGGCTATATAGCGATGTTCCTGACAATGGTGGCCGAACTATACGGCACCAATCTACGCAACACAGCTACCACCTCGGTGCCAAGTGTCGTGCGTGGCACACTAATTCCGATGACGCTGCTATTTCAAGCTTTAAAACCGTCAATGGGTGCATTACTGGCTGCCGGATTGTTGGGCATCGTTGTTTATGGCTTGTCCTTCTGGTCGCTTAGTCGAATGGACGAGACATTTGGTAAAGACTTAGATTTCGTAGAATGAGTATTCACCGCTCATCATTTTTCTGAGCCGCTGTTCCAGAATTTCGGCGACTGGTCTGTTTTCAAGCCTCATTGGGTTGACATTAAAGGTCTCCAATTAATCTTGTTAACACAATGAAAACATCGTTCAAATCATTCGCCAGTGCCTTATTATTATCGCTAACAGTATCTGTTTCATCGCCTGTTCTGGCCACAGACGACAAAACGCAAACCAAAGCTTTTGCCGTAGTCATGTATCCAGCGGCTGATGCCTCCAAACTTTGGCTAAATCTGGAGAAATATCAATCGGAGAATAAAATCAAGCTTACGATGACCGATCAAGATGGTCAGGTTTTATTTCAGGAAACGGTATGCAGCAGGAATAGTAAGAATAGTAAAAAGAATGCTTACCGTCAGCAATTTGACATGAGTCAGCTTAAAGATGGAACCTATACGTTTCGTATATCCGCAGGTAGACAGGAAGAAATGTATACATTTAAACTTTCAACTCCAGTACTGGAAGCTACGCAGCCGACGCGGCTTATTGCCATTAAGTAATTGGTTTTCAACACAGTTATTTAATCTGTATCACCTAAGATTTACTTAAAGCGTTAGTTTTCCAGCAATATGTCTGGAAGGCTGGCGCTTTAAGTAATTAGACGAAGGAAGCATGGAAATGGTTAATCCGCTAATGGCTGTATAAATCGCCGGAGTTCTTTAAAACTATTAAGATAGAATCAGAATCTTCCTTCTTGCCTTAGCAGGTTTGGCTTATTGGCCTGTTTATTGGGTTAATGGATTTGCGCATAGTCACCTCTGGAAACGGATAGTACAAGCGGTCTGTTTTTCATCAGTTCTTGCCAATGCCCTTGAAGTCAGGCCATAAAGTTCGATTTTAGCAGATAGCTAATGGCCAACAGAGGAACTGGCAGTATATGTCTCAAAATAATCCTTTACTATAAGGGAGATCAGCCTTAGTTACGATTCTTACATTATGGCGACTATTAAGTTTTCAAGCAAATATTTTAATCACAGAGGCCAAAGGACACAGAGGCACGAAAAACAAGTCGTTTACTCCTCCGTGTTCTTTGTACCTCTGTGGTTAAAATATTTGACCGATTACTAGCCTGATTTCCTTATAATGAGATTATTGAGTTAAGGATCAGTACAATTAATTGTATTCCTTGCCTATGATGAAATCGGGCAACCTTGTAAGAGGGCAGGAAACTGGAATTACACCGTTAAAAACGACATCTCTGAACCAACCTAAACCTGCAAAATGATGAAAATCACTACTAGTGTCCTCTTCTACTGTTTATTGATAAGCGTACTAACCAGTTATGCCGGACCAAAGCCTAACCAGCACACAAAACAAATGGCAGGTATTGAAAAAACAGTCTTCGGTAAGTTTCCTGACGGGCGTGAAGCTCATCTGTTCACACTGCAAAATACGGCTGGCATGACCGTAAAAATTACCAACTATGGCGGCTACATCGTTTCCTGGACAGCTCCTGACAAAACCGGAAAATATGAGGACATCACGCTGGGGGTGCCTACGTTCGCCGATTACCTGAAAGGTACGCCCAGCTTTGGCCCCATTATCGGTCGGTTTGGGAATCGAATTGGCAATGCTAAATTCTCGCTTGACGGAAAAGAATATGTCCTGGCCGCTAACAACAAAACCAACACGATTCACGGTGGGCGTGTTGGTTTCGATAAAAAATTATGGACGGCCATGCCAGTAACAGGCGATGAGCCTGCTTTACACTTAACCTACATCTCCGCCGACGGCGAGGAAGGCTTTCCCGGCAATTTGGCCGTAGAAGTCGTTTATACGCTCCAAAAAGATAACGCTCTACGTATTGATTATAAGGCAAGTACAGACAAGGCAACCGTTATTAATCTAACCAATCATGCTTACTTTAATTTATCGGGCATGAAGCGGGATGTCCTGGCCTATGAGTTGATGATTAAGGCAAATTCGTACCTACCCACCGATGCAAACCAAATTCCAACCGGCGCTACAGACCCCGTTGCCGGAACCGCATTCGACTTCACGAAACCTACCGTTGTTGGTGCCAGGATCAACGATACTACCAATGTTCAAATCCGGTATGGCTCTGGTTATGACCATTGTTGGGTATTGACGGATGCATCGAAGAAGCTGAAACTGGGCGCTACCGTTCACGATCCCGAAAGTGGGCGCTTCATAGAAATGTATACAACAGAACCGGGGGTACAGGTCTACACGGCAAATCACCTGAACAACGTGAAAGGTAAAGAAGGAATGGTCTACAAACGACGCTATGGTATTTGCCTGGAAACGCAGCATTTTCCTGATTCACCCAACAAGCCCAATTTCCCCTCGACTGTTTTACGGCCCGGCGAGAACTATAAAAGCACGACTGTGTATAAGTTTTCGGTGCAGTGAGAACTTATACACAGTCGTGCGGGGTTAGTTGGCTACTTTATAAACTTTCCAGGAATTGCAGGAGTTCGATTCGATTCCCAAACGGGTCGCGAAAGAAAAATCGTTGCCGCCCGTCAATCTCCGACGAGTAGTCAATGGCTACGTTGTGGTGTTCTAACATCAGCTTTGCTTCGTCCAAATTGCTTACCTCGAAAGCCGGATGCCGTTTGGAATAAGTACCACGGGTTTATTCACGAAGATGCAATTGGATGTCGGCAATCTGAAACCAGATGGCCCCACCAGGATGATTACCCGGAATCTCGGCCAATTCCAGTATGCCGCCGTAGAATGCACGGGCACTCGCCGTTTCTCCTTCGGGAATCGACAGGAGGATGTGGTCTAACCGCTTAAATAGAATCATGTTGTCAATCAGATTTAGCCATCGTCTTGTTGATAGTCTACCTTATAATACGCTATCAATGAAAACCTACCTTGATTTCAGTAAGCTGATCACCACCGATTTCCTGTGTTGATCAGCCAATGGTCCGGGCCTCTTTCTTAATGCCCAGCGCCCTTACGATTACTTCGTTGAGTTGGGCCGTATTTTCAACCAGCGACACATCAATTATCGACTGATTCCCAACCGTTTTCGTTTGTGAATCGAACCCAATGTAGGAGTACGTTAACACAGCCTCGGCTGAAGGAACAGCCAGCGAATACTTCCCGTTAACGTCTGTCGACGTACCGGTATTGCTACCTTTAATGATAATACTGACACCGGGTAGCCCGTTGGCTTTGGCATCACTCACTTTACCTTTAACAAGTCTGCTTTGCGAAGAGGCAGAATTTTCAATTACGCAGACAAGCCGCGAAGAACATTAAAAAGGTCGGTCGAAATCGACCATAATGCAAAATGGGGTAGACTTTGGTTTTATAATTTCAGGTTGATATATAAATCTGCGAGTCACTTCGGAGGTGAGACATGTCGCCTGATCAAGACGTGGCGAACTACGGACTTAAGAAAATCTCTCTCTAAGCGCCCCTCGCTAAACTTTCCGCAAAAGTAGATATGTAACTTTACCTGAATAAGACGATACTGTTACCCACAGATTATTATTAAATCCGTCGCTTAACACTATACATATGCGCTGGTCTTTTTGGTAAAAGTGCTTGAAAATAGCCTATCCGGCTTATAAATAAGAAAGCCCAACTGACTATAGTTGGGCTTTCTACACGTAAAGAAAATAAATAGGATACCTTTTGGAACGTACGTATCACCATCGAACGGACTGAAACGTCCAGCCCGGCTGAACTTTCTGCATTTCCGTCTGGTCGTCCCTCTTTGTCAATCCGCAATCCAGATAATTTTGGTGCAATTTAGCCAGTGCTTCCCGGTCAAGCTCTACACCCAGGCCTGGTTCCTGCGGTACCAGAACGGCCCCATCTTCAAACTTAAAACGTCCTGCGGTGATGATTTCATCCGATTGCCAGGGATAATGCGTATCCAGAGCATAAGGAATTTTGGGTAATGCAGCACCCAGATGCACCATAGCAGCCAATGAAATGCCCAGGTGACTGTTGGAGTGCATTGACAATCCCCGCCCAAAGGTTTCACAAATTCCAGCAAGCATAACAGACGAGCGCAAGCCGCCCCAAAAATGGTGATCACTCAGGATAATATCCTCAGAACCAATGGCAATGCTAGCCGGTATATCCTCAAACGAAGTAGTACACATATTGGTAGCCAAGGGTATTTTTAATGCTTTTCTGACCATTGCCATATTCTCCTGACCACGGGTTGGATCTTCCAGATAGTCAAGAATCGGCTCCATTTGTTTGCCATATTTGATGGACGTTTCCACGGTCCAAAGCGCATTTGGATCGATACGCAGTGGAACCTCCGGCCCAAAAGCCTCATATAGCGCAAACATAGCATCGACTTCCTGCTGCGGCTCAAATACGCCCCCTTTCAATTTGATCGACTTGAAGCCGAACTCGGCACACATGGCTTTTGCCTGAGCTACAATTTCTGTAGGATTAAGCGCACTGGCTTGCCGGGCAGCATCCCATCCGATTGCATTTGGGTTACAATTGAACGCCAGTTCTCCACCAGCACCTTCGTATTTATAAAATAGATAGGCGGCAAAAGGTACCCGATCCCGCAGTTGCCCACCCAGCAAATCAACGACCGGGCGGCCCGTCACTTTACCAATAATATCCAGACACGCCACTTCAATGGCGCTGAAAATATGGACCAGCTTTCGCTGATCCCAGGGCGCTTCTCCACGTTCAGATGAGCGATCCGTGCCAAACCGATTGACTAAAACCTGTCTGATTTCATTAAGTTGAAATACATCTTT
>JANXVQ010000606.1 GCA_025351545.1 Spirosoma sp. | reverse complement strand
CTCTGCCTGGGTAGCAAAGCCTACTATTCCGGGCTGACCCGGAATAGTAGGCTGATGGATGAATGGCTTTCCATTGTTCAGTATTGTGTAACCCCAACCACCCGGCGTCGAAAAAACCTGAACCTGATAGGGGTTTTGCCGTTGGTAAATGAACCAGGCTGTCAAAATACCAAGCCCAATCATAATCAAAAGCAATCCTTTACGAATCAGATTCGTTCGTGACGATTGGCCGTTATTTGTCGTGACATTCAACACGTTACAATACCTGCTCTACCGTTGGGTCGAAATTCCACAAATCATCGAAAGGAGTCGTTCCGTTCAGACCCGTCGTTACATATCCTTTATTACCAATGGCCCAACCAACAGAATAACTACGGTTAGCACCTTCAAACGAACCCAGGGTTTTCCAGGTATCAGCTGTTGGGTCATACTCCCAAACCACAGTATTGTCGCCAAGTGTCAGGTATCCTTTTCCGTTGATGGCAAAACCAACACCATAACTGCGTTGAACAGCCTGATCCGTTAAAAAGTCGAGCTTTTGTGTCCACGTATCAGCAGTCGGGTCGTATACATACCAGTCCCGCTGGGCTGTTCCGTTGCTATTACCCGTACCGGCGTATGCTTTTCCGTCAATAACGAATGCTACAGCACCAACGCGTTTTGCTCCGCCATAGCTGGCTACTTTTGTCCAGGTATTAGCCGTTGGGTCAAATGCCCAGATGTCTTTTAGATAGTTGCCATCGTTACCAGTGCCAACATATCCTTTAGTACCTATTGAAAAAGACATTGCACTATAGCGGGCTGTTCCACCAAAGTCGGCTATAGCTTTCCACGTATTAGTCGCTGGGTTGTATTCCCAGAAATCTTTCAACTTATCGCTGTTGACATTGATGCCTGTGCCAATATAGCCTTTATTGCCAACTGCGAAGCCGGTGCCTGAATACCGGGCAACGCCACCGTAATTGGCCTTCTGGCTCCATGCATTCTTGGCGGGGTCATAAGCCCAGAAATCCTGAAGCCGTTGGTTACTGGCATCACGACCTGTTCCCATATAGGCGATGTTATTGATAACGAAACTGGATGCTCCCGAGCGAGTCACCCCTTCAAATTCAGATTTAACTGTCCAGTCGCCCAGAACAGATACAGTGGTAGAGTTACCGCAACCGACTAGCAGCGCTGCCCAGCCGATACAAAGAGCACCCAGTACCCAGTTGATGAGCTGCTGGTTTTTTGAGTTCTTAGTTACGGGAGAGAGCAATGTCTCAGAAGATACGGATTGCGGCTGGGAATCGGTTGCCGAAAGAAATCGAAGCGGTAAATGAATCATGAAAAAGAGCGTAAACGAACGGACTAAAACGTAAAGTTATACCAATTTGAGTTAAGAATGACGTTTTTGCCATCCCGACCGGGATGAATCAACCCAGAAAGAATCCTTCATGTGTCACAGATGATTTGGCTTGGGGGCTAACTCAGCGTGATTGGATGATTAAATACGTCAGGCAAAATTACGTCAAATGGGCGTTACATACCAACGTGGCTGTCTCATAAAAATTCTTAATTGTTGCCATAATAAATCAAACCTTTACTGGTAAACTGAAACGAGTATGCTACAAAGACCCGCTTTGTGACATACTCGTTGGAATGACAGTCAAAAAAACAATTATAATTTCAGGCTCTTAATCATTTGCGGTTGCACAGCGTGACACCCAGCGACCCGATGTTTCGGGGGATGGTGGCGCTGGAGCACCTGAACTTCGAAGATTATTTTATGATTCGCTTGCCCAAAGACTATGAAGTCAAATAGGCTCATAATGAGGGCGTTATCTGCTGGATGATGATTGGGTTAAGGTCTGGTTTATAAATTCTTTCTTTTTAGCTCACTGACGGCAAAATCAGCGGCTCGAGCCGTAAGGGCCATAAACGTGAGCGAAGGGTTTTGGCAGGCAATCGACGCAAAAGAAGCGCCATCTGTAACGAATACGTTCTTAGCTGTCCAGAGTTGGTTATTTGCGTTGAGCATCGAGGTTTTTGGGTCGCGCCCCATGCGCGCCCCGCCCGTTTCGTGAACAGCCCCACCGGGTGTCGAGTGATTGTTATAGGTACTGATGTTTTTCAGACCGGCGGCTTCAAGCATTTCGGCAGCATCGTTCATCATATCCTTCTGCATGAGATGCTCGTTTTCGCGAAATCTTACGTCGAAAGTCAACGTCGGTAGTCCCCATTTGTCGAGTCGATCCCGGTTGAGTGTAACCTGATTATCTTCGTAGGGCAAACACTCGGCAAACCCCATAATGCCCATGTTCCATGGCCCGGGCTGAGCGGCTTGTTCCTTCAAATCGGCGCCAAAGTTGGACGCAGCCCCGGCCGCTTCAGCAATAAGCCGTTGCCAGCCCGACCGTGATGCACCACCCTGATAACCAAAGCCACGCAGATACTCCCGCTTATCAGTGCCGATATTTCGATAACGGGGAATGTAGATACCATTAGCCCGGCGACCGTAGTAATATTTGTCGTCGAATCCCAGCCCATCGGCCTGTGCATTGGCTCCCGCCTGAAAATGGTGGTCCATGATGTATTTGCCCAACGTACCGCTATCGTTGCCAAATCCGTTTGGGAAACGACTGGACACCGAGTTGAGCAGAATGAAATTCGTGGACATCGCCGACGCATTCAGGAAGATGATCCGGGCGTAATACTCCGTCGTTTGATGAGTCTTGGAATCAATAACCCGAACGCCCAGGGCTCGTTTGCTTTTCTCATCGTACAAAACCTCAGAGACAATACTATCGGACCGGACGGTGAGTCGGTTGGTTTGTCGGGCGGCTGGCAACGTAGCGGATAATGTACTGAAATATCCGCCGTATGGACAGCCCTGAGCGCATTTGTTTCGGTATTGACACGGGGCTCGACCCACGGATGTATGCACCGGATTAGCCTTCGACAGATTTGCCGTTCGGCCTATGGTGAGCACACGGTTCATCTTGGTTTTCAATCGCTCGCGAACGTGTTGCTCCACACAATTCAACTCCATGGGCGGCAAAAATTCACCGTCGGGCAACTGCGCAAGTCCTTCCTTATTACCCGAAATTCCCGCAAAACGCTCGACGTAACTGTACCAGGGAGCGAGGTCTTTATACCGTATCGGCCAGTCGGTGCCGAAGCCATCACGGGCGTTGGATTCAAAATCCATCTCGCTGAATCGGTAGCTCTGCCGACCCCACATAATTGACTTACCGCCTAGTACGTCAGGACGATACCAGGCAAACGGGTGAATTTCTTTATAAGGCGCGTTACGATCGTCGAATGAAAAATCGCCGTTTTGTTCGTTGTATGGGCGGACACGAAAACCAGGCTCCTCTTTTTCCGTAGGCAAAACGTTACGTCCCCGATGAGCAAACTCCCAGGGGGCTTTCAAAGCAGTAGTGTAACCCGTTACGTGCTGAAGGTCACGGCCCCGCTCGAGCATCAGCACGCGGAGACCTTTTTGGGTGAGTTCTTTAGCCGCCCAGCCACCACTAACGCCCGACCCCACGACAATGGCATCGAACGTATTAGCAGCCTGTGCTTTTAAATTAAGGTTCATAAGGGTAAGGAGTAGGGGTGTGCCGGTTTCGATACGTCGAATTAGTAAGTAGTGAAGGCCCGTTCTTCAATCTGACCCCACAAAAAAAGACATGACACGCTCGATTTTACCTATCTCAAAAAGCAAGAAAAATTAGAATGGACTTGCTCCCTTTTTCTGGACAAATGGGATTTAACTTATTATTTAGAAAAAAGTACAAGTCCATTTTTTCGCTACAGGCAACCAGGTCGATTCGCCTGGTTTACTCCTGTGAAAATACGGGATTTTTCTGGCA